>NZ_PKOZ01000005.1 GCF_002946355.1 Pradoshia eiseniae | reverse complement strand
ATAGATCAATGGAGAAGTTTTATTTTCACATCCAATAAACATTGTTTTTAATTTTACACAAGAATATGGACTTGACTCCGGAAGGTGGGAGAAGCCAGGCAAAGCCCACCCTATGCCCATGCAAAGGGTATGAAGGATGGGACAAGGGTGGGCAAAAGGCGGGAGAAGCCAGGGAATGCCCACCCTATGCCCATGCAAAGGGTATGAAGGATGGGACAAGGGTGGGCAAAAGGCGGGAGAAGCCAGGCAAAGCCCACCCTATGCCCATGCAAGTGGTATGAAGGGTGGGGAAAGGGTGGCCAAAAGGTGGGAGAAGCCAGGGAATGCCCACCCTATGCCCGTGCAAGTGGTATGAAGGATGGGGAAAGGGTGGCCGAAAGGTGGGAGAAGCCAGGCCTCCCCCCACCCTTGTCCCATGTAAAGTACAGAAACCTGGAAAAAGGTTGGATATAATAGCAGAGAATTCAATTTCACTCCATCTTCATTCGGTTCCCTTCCCTTTCTATAATTCTCTGAATATGGTATAATTCATAAGTTAAACAATAAGTCTTTTGGAGGACTAGATGGAGAAAAAATCTAATTGGGTAAAAAATGCTAATGTTGTGTCATTTAACCCGACTGGAGAGTTTTATTTTACGAAAGGGATAAAGGCTTTTCAGCGCAGGGATTTATATAAAGCGAAGAAATACATGAATCGTGCGTTCCAGCTGGAGCCGGATGAGCCGATGATTGCTTGCCAGCTTGCGGTGATTTGTACGGAGCTGGGGGAGTATCAATATTCGAACCAGCTGCTTTTGAATATATTACAGGATCTTGATCCTTTTATGACAGAATGTCACTATTTGCTGGCAAATAATTTCGCGCATATGGGCTTGTTTAAGGAAGCTTATAAGCATGCGAATGAGTATTTGGAGCGAGATGAGTTTGGAGAGTTCAGCGAGGATGCTGAGGATCTGCTTGATTTGATTACGTTTGAGACGGATGAGACAGAGGAGACGCTTGAGTATCAGGATGATTTGATGATGAGGCAGGATGAGGCTCGGAAATTGCTTGAAGCGGGGAATTTCGTGAAGGCGGTTGAGAGGCTTGAGGATATGATTGAGACGTATCCGGAGTTCTGGTCTGCGTATAATAATCTGGCTCTGGCGTATTTTTATGTCGGGAAGACAGATGAAGCGTTTGAAACGCTGGACCGAGTGCTTGAGAAGAATCCGGGCAATTTGCATGCATTATGTAATGGGATGGTTTTTTACCATTATCAGACGCGGGATGCCAAGGTCCGTGAAGTGTATGAGCTTTTGCGGAATGTAAGACCGTTTCTTGATGAGCATTTATTGAAGCTTGGTGCGACATTTGCGCTTACAGGCTTTTATGAGGAGGCTTATCAATGGCTTCGTGTTCTGCAGAAGAAAGGCTATGAGGGTGATGGGACCTTCTATTATTGGCTGAGTAAATCTGCTTACCAGATTGGGAAGGTAGACGCTGCTCGTAAGGCTTGGAAGAAGGTTGAGGTTCTTAGTCCAGATAAGGAGGGGCTTGAGCCTTGGAGCGAGCTTGCAGAGGATTTCGAGATGAGCTTTGAGGAGCATCCGCCAACAATCTTGAAGAAGCTTGAGAGCGACTATCCGGAGGAGCGTCTTTTTGGCTTGTTCTTAACGAGCCGTTCAAAAGCCTTGCCGATGATCAAGCATCATCCTTCTTATTTAGAAAACGGAAAGTTCCAGAAGGAAGAGCTGCTATATAAGAAAAGCATTGAATTTGCTAATCCAACCGGCTTTTTTGGGGGCGAGGTGGCCGAATTATTATATAATCGGCACAATCCAGTCCGTTTGATTGAATCGGGTTTATATTTGCTGTGGTTTTCCGTCTATGTGGAGGGAAAGGAAAATGACCTAAGGTTCAGAAATGCGAAGGCTTGGGCAGCGGCGATCGAGTATGAGTGGCATAAGCTTCGCGGAGAGAAAATTACGCAAAAAGAAATAGCCACTATGTATGGAGTATCTTTATCCACCTTGTCGAAATATGTTAATCAGGTGGCCAATTTGCTGCAGTAAGCAAATCGATGGACTGCGCTGGTATAGTTTTATACGATTAATATAAGCTAATACATGATAAAATAAACAGCGTAGCGTTCGTATATAAACAGGAT
Organism: Pradoshia eiseniae; assembly: GCF_002946355.1. Taxonomy (NCBI): domain Bacteria; kingdom Bacillati; phylum Bacillota; class Bacilli; order Caryophanales; family Bacillaceae; genus Pradoshia; species Pradoshia eiseniae. The sequence goes on along the minus strand of NZ_PKOZ01000005.1, from coordinate 241,086 downwards.
ACAGAATTGTAGTAAGGAGTGTGTCATATGGCTGAAGAAAAAATTTATGATGTGGTCATCATTGGTGCAGGACCTGCTGGAATGACGGCAGCTGTCTATGCTTCAAGGGCCAATCTATCTACATTAATGCTTGAGCGGGGAATTCCGGGCGGGCAAATGGCCAATACTGAGGATGTTGAGAACTACCCTGGATATGAGTCAATTCTAGGGCCGGATTTATCGAATAAAATGTTTGAGCATGCGAAGAAATTCGGTGCTGAGTATGCATACGGCGAAGTGAAGGAAATCATTGATGGGGAAGAATACAAAACAATTGATGCCGGATCTAAACAATATAAGACGCGTACGATTATTATCTCTACAGGTGCGGAATACAAGAAAATCGGCGTTCCTGGCGAGAAGGAGCTTGGCGGGCGCGGTGTATCCTATTGTGCGGTTTGTGACGGTGCATTCTTCAAGAATAAAGAGCTTTTCGTCATTGGAGGCGGAGATTCCGCAGTGGAAGAGGGCGTATATTTAACTCGCTTTGCTTCTAAGGTGACAATCGTTCACCGCCGTGACGAGCTTCGTGCACAAAAGATTTTGCAAGAGCGCGCATTCGCGAATGAAAAAGTCGATTTCATTTGGAATTCCACCCTTAAATCTATTAATGAGAAAGATGGAAAGGTTGGCGGAGTGACATTGGTTTCCACCGTTGATGGTACGGAAACAGAGCTTCCGGCTGATGGCGTGTTCATCTATATTGGGATGCTTCCGCTTACAAAGCCGTTCCAAACTCTCGGCATTACGAATGATAATGGCTATATCGAGACGAATGATCGAATGGAAACGAAAATTCCAGGCATTTTTGCAGCAGGTGACGTTCGTGAAAAGCAGCTTCGCCAGATTGTTACGGCAACAGGTGATGGCAGCATTGCTGCGCAGTCTGCCCAGCATTATATTGAAGAGCTGATGGACAAAATGACGGAGCAAACCAAGTAAGAAATAATTTACAATTCGTCATCTTTACTTAACGTTGCTGTAATATAAGCGCAACAAAATTGGGGTAGAATTAAAGTAGAAATTGACCCCCTTTTATATACTTTTGGCACAGGTTTTTGAACCTGTGCCCTTTTTTTGTTTTGTCGAAAAATATATTATTTTGACGAACTTTTATCTGCGTTTTCCTTACATTGTTCATGCGTATGGAAAATAGTATAATGGGAGTAGACTTTAATATTTTATGCTTCTGTTTGGCAATCATGAGGTGAATGGAATGCAAAGAGTAACCAATTGTTTATATATGAAGGATGGCAAGGCGTTAATGCTTCAAAAACCACGGAGAAATTGGTGGGTTGCTCCCGGAGGCAAGATGGAAACCGGTGAATCCATTCGCGACTCTGTCATTCGGGAATATTATGAGGAAACGAATCTGCGTATTAGCAATCCCGTTTTGAAAGGGATTTTTACAATGGTAAATCTTCGAGGCGAGGAAATCGTGAATGAATGGATGTTATTTTCCTTCAGTGCGAAGGAAGCCAACGGAGAGGCATTGGTGGACACGGAGGAAGGCAGGCTTGAGTGGCATACTCTTGATGAAATTCCATCATTGCCAATGGCTGAAGGAGACCGCCAAATAATGAATCATTTAATACAGGGTACAGGTGTGCTAATAGGAACCTTCCGTTATACGGAGGATTTCAAACTGATTGATTACAAGCTGGAAAGAAACGGGGAATAAAGATGGAAGATAAGAAAGTGGAGAAGGAAACAGTGGACCACCGTTTGGTCATCATAACTGGAATGTCAGGAGCAGGTAAAACGGTAGCTGTCCAGAGCTTTGAAGATCTTGGTTTCTTTTGTGTGGACAATCTGCCGCCAACGCTGCTCCCGAAATTCCTTGAATTGATGGAGGACTCTGGCAAGAAAATGAACAAAGTGGCTGTTGTTATGGATTTGAGGGGCCGGGACTTTTTTGACCATTTATTTAAGGCTCTTGATGATTTGAATGACTCGAAGACCTTTGTCCCGGAAATTCTTTTCCTTGATTCTGATGATGATGTACTTGTAAGAAGGTATAAGGAAACAAGAAGGACTCATCCGCTTGCGCCTTCGGGGCTGCCGCTGGAGGGCATTCGCCTTGAACGGGATTTGCTTGAGGAATTAAAGGGGCGTTCTCAAACCATTTACAATACATCAGCCCTAAAGCCACGTGAATTACGCGAGAAAATCGCGAAGGAGTTTGCGGTTAACAAACAAGTATCCTTCACAGTCAATGTGATGTCCTTTGGCTTTAAGCATGGGCTTCCTATTGATGCTGACCTCGTCTTTGATGTCCGCTTCCTTCCGAATCCATTCTACATTGAGCATATGCGCCCAATGACAGGCCTGGACCAAGAGGTTTCCTCCTACGTCATGAAGTGGAATGAAACCCAGAAGTTCATCAAGAAATGGGTGGACTTGCTGGATTTCATGATTCCTCAATATAGAAGAGAGGGCAAGGCACAACTTGTCATCGCCGTCGGTTGTACCGGAGGCCAGCACCGTTCTGTCACCTTGGCTGAATTCCTTGAAGATCGTTATAAGGATGAATATGATACGAGAGTAACCCATCGGGATATCAATAAAAGGAAGGTACACACAGATGACGTCCAAGTTAAGACAACCTAGGGTAGCCATTATTGGCGGCGGTACAGGGTTGCCTGTGCTGCTTCGCGGCCTGAAAAACTATCCTGTTGATATTACGGCCATTGTCACGGTAGCGGACGACGGAGGCAGCTCAGGGCGTCTCCGTGATGAACTGGATATACCGGCACCTGGAGATATAAGAAATGTCCTTGCCGCGTTGTCTGAAGTTGAACCGCTTGTTGAACAGATGTTCCAGCACCGTTTTGATAATGCAGACCATTTGAGCGGTCATGCTCTTGGGAATCTTATCTTAGCTGCTATGACTTCGATTACAGGAGATTTCGTTCATGCAATCCAAGAGATGAGCAAGGTTCTCAATGTAAAAGGGCAGGTGTTGCCTTCGGCGAACCAAAGTGTCGTTTTGCATGCGGAGCTTGAAGATGGAGAAATTGTTACGGGCGAGTCCAAAATTCCGTATTCCGGCAAGCGTATTAAGCGCGTATTCCTTAGCCCGGAGCATATCGAGCCGCCAAAGGAAACACTGGAGGCTATCCGGAATGCAGATATGATCTTGATGGGACCCGGCAGCTTATATACAAGTATTCTTCCGAATCTTGTTGTCCCTTCCATTGCTGAAGAGATTGCGAATTCAAAGGCATCTAAGGTATATATTTGTAATTTGATGACCCAAGCTGGAGAGACGCTGAACTATACGGCAAGTGATCATTTGAAGGTGCTCAATGAGCATCTTGGTTCAAGATGCGTGGATACCATTCTCGTCAATAATGAAGAGATTCCTCCTCATTTAAAATTAAAATATAAAGAGGAGTATGCACAGCCGGTCATTTTTGACATTAAACGCCTTGAGAAGCTGGGCGTCAAGGTCATAAAGGAAAATATCGTTTCCATTCATAATAACCGCGTTCGTCATGATACAGTCGCAGTTGCATCGATTATATATAGTTTGATTAATAAAAACGGCCTTCATGTCACCAGAGTGAATGGATTGAATGGCTAAAAGCATGGAAAGATAGAGGTGGAAAAAGGATGTCGTTTGCGTCGGAGACAAAAAAAGAGCTAACGAACTTAGAAGTAAAAGAGTGTTGTGCTCGTGCAGAATTATCCGCGCTGATTCGCATGAACGGATCCTTATCCTTTTCAAACCGCCATCTTGTTGTAGATGTCCAAACTGAAAACGCGGCGATTGCCAGAAGAATCTATACATTGCTGAAAAAGATGTATGATCTTCAGGTAGAACTCCTCGTTCGGAAAAAGATGAAACTAAAGAAAAATAACGTATATATTGTCCGCTTTGCTGAAAAGGCAAAGGAGGTATTAACGGACTTAAATATCATAGAAGATGGGTTTTCGATGGTACAAAATATTTCTGAAAGCCTGATTGAGAAGAAATGCTGCAAGCGTTCCTATTTGCGGGGGGCATTTCTAGCTGGCGGTTCAGTGAATAATCCTGAAACATCTTCTTATCACCTTGAAATCTCATCTTTATATAAAGAGCATAATGACGCTCTATGTGAATTAATGAATTCATTTGGATTGAAAAGCAAGACGCTGGAGAGGAAAAAGGGGTTCATTACGTATTTGAAGGAAGCGGAGAAAATCTCTGAATTTCTCAATATTATCGGCGGGCATAATGCCCTTTTGAAGTTTGAAGATATCCGTATCGTACGGGATATGAGAAACTCGGTCAATCGGCTAGTCAATTGTGAGACCGCGAACTTGAATAAAACGATAGGTGCGTCCTTGCGCCAGGTCGAGAATATAAGATATATAGAGAATACGGTGGGGCTGGATGTTCTGCCGGATAAATTGCGTGAGATTGCCAGACTTCGTGTCGAATATCAAGATGTCACTCTCAAAGAACTCGGAGATATGGTCACGGGGGCTAAAATCAGTAAATCAGGTATTAATCATCGTTTGCGAAAAATTGATGAAATCGCTGAAAAACTGAGGGCGGGTGAGTCGAAATAATAGTTTTCATGTTTCAAATTATTCACAGTAGACAGGGGAGGATTTTGTCATGATTGAAAAACAAGTAACAGTTCATTTGAAATCGGGCCTTCAAGCTCGTCCTGCAGCACTGTTTGTACAAAAAGCTAGCAGCTTTTCTTCCGAGATCTACATTATGAATGGCGATAAGAAAGTAAACGTGAAAAGTATTATGGGGCTGATGAGTCTGGCCATTAGCAGTGGCAGTACGATTACCCTAGTGGCCGATGGCAGCGATGAAAAGAAAGCCATACAGTCGCTTGAGACTTTCCTGAAGAAAGATTAGTAATAAGAAACCGTCTCTGCAATCCTTTTTAGGGATTTGCAGAGACGGTTTTTTTATGTGCTATGGATAAGGTAGAACGTAGCTCCATTTTGTCGACAAAAAAGACCCGGTGCCTTCTGTAGGCAATCCAGGTCTCTTTTCAACAATTATTAATTCTTCTTAACGACAATCTTACCGACAGATTGGTCTTTACTTTGGTTTACGACTTCAATTTTCAAGCCGAAATTCGGTACGTTTCTTCCGGCGTCAGGAAGATGAGGGTTTAAGTAGTTCTTGCTGTCATCGAAGACAGGATATGCCTTCGTATCATTGTCGCTCATTGTAAGGCCGGTAAGGCTCCTGTAATCGAGGAACATTTTGTCCGGCTTCGTTAGGCGGAAGGCTGCATCATGGATCTGGTAGCGTGTGGATGCGATTGAGTTATCGCTCCATTTGATGGCGCCTTGGTCAGCGTCCACTACACCGAGATAACCTTCGCCCGGGTGAATCCCTGTCCAGTTGTCGGAGTATTTGTCATCGACGTACCAGACAACCATGCCGCCGTCATATTTCATAAGAGAGTCACCTCGTTTAATATGAGCGAGTCCGGTATCAACACCTTTATGATTTCTCCACTCAACGAGGTAGTAATGTTCACTGGCAAATTTTCCTTCATCCTTATTGAACCCGCTAAATGTGAAAGCTGAGCTTGCTCCGTCTGCGTTATCTGCCAGGATTTGCTCGCCATCGGCCGTGATGACGATATCATCCACATAGTAGCCTGTTTCAATCGCAGCGACATCTGTCCAATAGTTAAAGCGCAAGTCGATTTTCTTGCCGGCATAGGCGGATAGGTCAAAGATTCCATCAACCCAGCCATTGGATGAGCCGGTGATGCCGTGACCAGGGTTTTGTTCATTTGGGTCCTCTGTGGTGGTGATGTTACCAGGAACCGTTACCCATGTGTCGCTGCCATCCTCTTTAACTTGAATGGAGCCGTAATCCCAGTCTTGCTCAATTTGGTACCAGATTTTAAAGGATAATTGAGCGGAGGCTTTTCCGGTCAAATCCAGGGTTGTCGACATGGACGAATCAAGGTTATTGCCTTTGCCGCTGTAGTATTCGTATTGTCCGCTATATGGCGTGTTCACGGTTGTTAGTTTATCCGGTAAATTGATCTTGAGGGCATCTAAGTTCGTGCCTTTTGTATTGGCTTGGTCAAGCAAGTATTGCGTGCCTTTCTTATTCAAATCAGAAAGTTCTACTTCTTCATACTTCAGCCAGTTGCTGTTCTGTTTACTTTGCAGGTATTCTTTCGCATATGGGCTAAAGCCAGTTGGTTCTGTACCAGGAATCTTACCTGCCCAGGAACCGCTTGCCATGATAGACCAGTAAGCGACAGCTTCTCCTTGACCGGTGTATTGAGTGTCATACTCATCAGGCAAGCCTAAATCATGGCCGTATTCGTGAGCGAATACTCCTGCAGCTCCATCGATAGGCATAATGGTGTAATCATAGGCAGCCATTTGCCCATTCCAGTAATCAATTTCAGTTTCCGTGTTGCTGATTGGGAAAACGCCGCCAAGGTTCCAGCGGTGGGACCAGATGGCATCTCCGCCGAGCGTTCCTCCGCCTGCCTCTTCGCCAACACCGGAATGAATAATCATTAAGTGGTCAACCATACCATCCGGCTCACGTGTATTTCCGTCACCGTCAAGGTCATAACGATCCTCTTGGTCGTATTCGGATAGATCGATATTTGGGTCTAAAGCTGCCGCTTCAAGGGCTTCTTTGACAAGTGCACGCGGATTTTGATCGCTGCCATCAGGAGTTGGGTAGTTGCCGCCGTAATACGCTGCTGGATATTTAGCTTGATACCAGCCGGCAATTTCCCCATCCACTGTGTAGCTGCCGCCGGATTGCTGCTCATAGAATTGTTTCATGGAAATGAGTTTCTCGCCGTTTGGACCTTTATAGCCCTTTTTGCCGAAAACCATATCCTCATAATGTTCATTTGTGTAGTCCTCATAATACATGTCTGAGTCTTCTGGACGGACATTATTACGGGCATAGTCAGGGAATTCAATCGCGAGGACGAGAACTTTATCTTCTTGTACATCACCGCGGTATTTTTCCTCTTTTACAGGTTTGACTGCACCGTTATCAGGTTTATGTCCTTTGCCTTTTTTGCCTTTGCCTTTTTTCTTATCATGCTTCTTCTGGAGAGCTTTCAACTCTTTGTCGAATGCTTTGGAATTATCCTTCTTCAGACTTTTCTCCTTGTTCTCTAAGTACTTCTCAAGCTGGGCTTGCTCCTCTTTCTTGGAGGCATTTTTCTTGATATAGCCTTCTTTCTTGAGCATCTTGATCAATCGTTCTTCATTGGCGATGCTGCGGTCGAATGGTCCTGATACATGCTCGTGCTGTACTTGACTCGGTGTTGAGGTGTCAGCGAGCGCTTGTTTTGTCAATGCCCCAGGTGCCCAGGATGTGAGTGTCAAGGCTGCCGCAAAAGCGGTTGCCAGTAATGGTTTTACGCGCAAATCAATTCCCCCTAGTAATTAGTAGATTGTAATTATTCGGGGTTAATTGTCGCAATTCCTCCAATTTTCAAATAAATGGTAGAAAAGTATGAACCAATAGAATGACTTTTAGTTAGAATGACCTAATTCATCAAAAGAGCTGTTTCGGACATTTAAATGAATGGACCAGCTTTTTTAAATGCAAAAATAGAATAATGATAGCTAGCAAAAGAATGATTTGGGGAGATAAATTTTTGAGAGCACTCCATAGTAAGTAACGTACTAATAGAAAACTTCATTAAAAATGCCCCCTCAATTGTTAGGAATGCCTAACAACCGGGAGGCAGTTTTAAATAGGAGCTTACGATTTATTTTGGAGCTTTCTTACCCATCAGCAATGGATATAACAAGAGCCCTAACACGAAAAGTCCGATGCCGAGGAAGAAGGTCTGCAGGTCGGCTGTGCCGGTTTTGATTACCCATAGGGAGTATATTAAGGCAAGCACGGTAATGATTGCATCAATTGTTCGTGATCGTTGGTTTTTTCCGTACGTTTCTCCACTAATGACTAGTTTCAGCTGATAGATGACCGATACGAGATAGGGAATCAAATAGGCTAGGGTTGCAACAATCATGGCGAATTGATAGGCTTCCATAATGGTTCCTGATATGGTTGCGAATAGGAAAAATTGTGTTAATAGATTGGTTACTGTTAAGGAAAATACGGGACTCCCCTTTTTATTGGTCTTAGCAAAAGAAGCCGGGAACAGCTTGGCTCTCGCAGCCTGATAAGGAACCTCAGAGCTAACCACAATCCAACCAACCGTTGAGCCGAACAGGGATACTAAGGCAAGTCCTGCGAGTATATAGGCTCCCTCTGTGCCAATTGCAGCTTGAAGAGCGTCTACAAGCGGCTTTTGAGATTGCTGAAGCTCTTCCTGGGACAAGGCGCCCATCGTTAATAAGGTGATGCCCACATAGATAGCAATCGCAATGATTAAGCCTGTGATGGTAGCCTTCTTTACGTCTGATTGTGATTTAGCCCTGTTGGACAGCATGACCGCAGCCTCAACTCCAATAAAGGCCCAAAGGGTTGTGATTGCCGCGCCGTTTAATTGGCTAAGCATGGAGGTGGCCGTTCCATCAGCGTTGACGAAATCTTTGCCATTAAGCAGATTGGCTGTATCAAAGATAAAGATGGTCGCGACAATAAATAAAGTAAAGCCGATTACCTTCGTGACCGTTGCGAGCAAATTCAGCTTTCCGGCACTGTTGAAGCTTTGAACAAGAATATATTGAATACCCCAAAGCATGATGGAGCAGACCAGAAACGTCAGGAATTTGCCAAGCTCAAGATTGAATGCACCTATTGACCAAATGATTTTCCTGCTGACCATAATGGGAAAGAAAGTCGACATATAGCCGGCAAATGAAATGATGACAGATGCCGTTGCCGCCCAGTTTGCCGCCCAATATCCCCAAGCGACAGCATAGCCGGCGATTCTGCCGTTCTTCGGCGATTGGAAGAAGGCTTGTGCGTAGCTTTGCGGACCGGTTTTCAATTCTGGCTTACGAATGGCTAGGTTGCCAAATACGAGCGCAATCATCAATACTCCAAATCCAGTCAATAGCCAAGCGAGTGTGGCACCGGCTGGGCTTGCCACCTTTGATAGATTTGCCGGAAGCATGAAGATTCCGCCTCCGACCATATTGCCAACGACGAACATCGTTAAAATCCAAAAACCCCATTTTTTTTGCATCATGATGAATATCTCCTCTGTTTATAAAAGTGAACGAAAAAAAACCATGCAGTTATTCTCCCGCATGGTGACTATCCAATACGGGCACAGGCAAATGACCCTGTGCCCATTATTTAAATGAGCATAAGGTCAGCTGCTATGATGATGTCGATGTCGGTATGAAAGAGATAACGAAAGCATAATCAGCACTCCTTAGGATCGAAAAATTTAAGCATTGGCTCTATCCTAACACGTATCTTTATTTTGGTAAAGTGATAAACAATTAGAGAGTTAAAATATTTAAGGGGGGTTCAGGAAGGTTCGTTCCGCCTATACTGTTACATAAAAAGAAGCAGACGGTTTCTCGTCTGCTTCTTTCACTTAATGGATATTGATTAGTCGTTTTTCTTTGCGGCATCCGTCACATTGCGAGTGATGATGCGGTCTACAAGGCCGTATTCAAGAGCGCGATCAGCGGTCATGAAGTTGTCACGTTCTGTGTCACGTGAGATGGTTTCAAGTGATTGACCAGTGCGCTCAGCTAGAATTTGGTTCAAGCGCTCACGCATGAAGAGAATGCGTTTAGCTGCAATTTCGATTTCGGTGGCTTGGCCTTGTGCGCCTCCAAGTGGCTGATGAATCATGACTTCGCTGTTTGGAAGGGCAAAACGTTTGCCTTTCTCACCAGCTGCAAGAAGGAATGCTCCCATGGATGCAGCCATACCGATACAGATTGTGGAGACCTGTGGTTTGATGTATTGCATTGTATCATAGATTGCCATACCAGCCGTAATGCTTCCGCCAGGGCTGTTAATGTATAGGTAAATGTCTTTGTCCGGATTTTCTGTTTCCAGGAACAGAAGCTGTGCGACAATGGAGTTAGCCACATTGTCATCGATGGCGCTTCCAAGCATGATAATACGGTCTTTAAGCAAGCGGGAATATATGTCGTAAGCACGTTCCCCGCGATTTGTTTGTTCAATGACTGTAGGGATTAAATTCATTAGTTTCTCCTCCTTTATGTAATCAAGCATATTCACTTCGTGTTTTAATCATACACCTTTTGGTCAATAAAGGTCAAACAAAAGACGTCTGATTGATGAATTTGGGGAAAATCCATGATTAACTCGGTACTTTTCTTCAAGTTTATGTATGAGCTTAGTCTGAAGGGTAAAGAGCGAAAAGGCTGAATTGTTCGCATGAAAGTTCCTGATAACCATCTTACCCAAGTTTTATTAATGTAAACCATGGGGGAATAGTTCTTGCCAAATTCAATTATGTTCATTATAATATATTTTTGTAGGCTAACATTTTGCCCTTGTAGTTTAACGGATAAAACACAAGATTCCGGTTCTTGAGCTGGGGGTTCGATTCCCTCCAAGGGCGTACCGATAACGGCTTAGAGGCTCTTCAAGCAATTGCTTGAAGGGCTTTTTTAGTTTCTTGAAAAGTCATCTCTTCTTTCTGGCATGAAATCGGGCAGGCACCTAGTCATGTTTAATGTTGTGCAAAAGCCTGCTCTCCTGGTCAGGAAACCAAAACTGAAACCAGCACCGCCCTATATTCATGATAATCCTCCAAATGTATTGAAGAGCGTCCCGAAGTATAAGAGCATACCGCCTGATAGGCTATAACAAAGGAAAGGGCAGTTGAAATATTGGACTGTTCGTTCTTCCTAAATGAGCGATATCGACAATGTTTATTGACACACATGGTGAACGGTTATTTTTTTAGTAACTTATCACCCTTCTTCATCCAATCTTTTCCTTGCCCAATACTCGGCGATTTACTACTATTAAAGAAAGTATTAGTACTATTAAGCAGGGGGCGAGGTTGTTGAAGATGGAGATGGGATTATTTCAACAGCAGAGCTTGAAGCTGGCGATGACGCCGGAATTGAGCCAGGCGATTATGCTTTTGCAATATCCGGCCATGGAGCTCACCGCATTTATGGAGAGTAAAGCACTTGATAATCCATTGATTGAAGTCGAGACCGGCTATCAATCATCAAGCCGCGGCTGGAGTCAAGGGGATATGTCATGGATTCATCAAATTAGTGATGAACGCCCGGATTTACATTCCTATCTGAAGGGGCAGATTCCTTTCAAGGAAATGGATACACATGAGCAAAGAATACTGAATTATATGATTGATAATATTGATGATAATGGTTATTTAAGGCTTACATATGAGGAGATCAATGCGGTTTTTCCAGTTTTGCAAACTGAATGGGAAATGGCAAAGAGCATTCTCCAAACATTGGAACCAGCAGGAGCAGGGGCAGAAAGCTTGAGTGATTGCCTTCTTATTCAAGCTAGAAGGGATGATAATGAAAGCGCTTTATTGAATGTTTTGCTGAAGGATTATTTCACTGCATTTGTAGAGAAGAAGTGGAAGGAACTATCAAGGACGCTAGGTGTCTCGGTTGTAGAGATTCAGCGTGTGTTTGACCAAATACAGTCGTATAACCCTCGCCCAGGGGCGGCATTCGGTTCAGAGCGTTCCCAATATAGTGTGCCGGATGTGAGGGTTTACTCCTCTAAAGGGAAGCTTGTAGCGGAAATCGTTGAATCTAGCCGTGTAAGGATAAGGGAGTTTGCCATCGGTATAGAGGGCCAGCATGATGAAGCAGCCGAGCGTTATATGCATCAAAAGAGGATGGAGTATAGATGGCTCCAAAAAGCCATTCAGCAAAGGAATGAGACATTGCTGCATGTGACTTATGCAATCATAGAAAAGCAGCTGGACTATTTTCTTACAGGGAAGTCAGATTCCATTAAACCGCTTGTTATGAAGGAGATTGCCGATGTCTTGGAGATTCATGAATCAACAGTGAGCCGCGCGGTTCGTGATAAAATGATTGAAACCCCTTTTGGGACCATCCCGATGAGGATGTTTTTCTCAAGCAGCCTTCAAACGGACCAAAAGGCCGATGCATCCGCATTAAAGGTCAAAAAGGAGATTGAGAAGCTGGTCGGATCAGAGGATAAGGCAGCTCCCTTATCAGATCAGGCAATTTCTGACTATTTAAAGCAGAATAGCGGCATTGTCATCTCTAGAAGAACCGTTTCTAAATACAGGGAGCAGCTTGGAATTCCCTCCTCCGCTAAAAGACGGCGTTATTAATCCGATAACTTTGGGTATATAGAATAACTATTATTAACAATAGACAGGTGGTTTGTGATTTGAAAGTTCCTACCGTTCATTTTTATACAAAGAAAGATTGCCCCCTTTGTGAGGATGCGAAGGACCTGCTCAAGTTATTGCAGCGTGAAATGACCTTTACTCTGCTCGAATTAGACATCTACGCAGATGATCGGCTGCTTGAGCAATATGGCTTGATGATTCCGGTCGTTGAGGTTGACGGCAAAATAATTCAATATGGAAAAATCGATATTGATGATGTTCGTCATGTATTGGCATGATTCAATAAGTTCACAATTTAATCTATTGTGTTTCAAGAAAACTCCTGATAATATATAGGTACATCAGGAGTTATTTTTTTTACATAAACAGGGACACAAAATGTCTCGCTTGGACATAAAATGACCTAACGATAATAAAAGGAGTTTGAATTTATATGGATGGATCTCTCCATTTACAAAAAAAGTTAATTCCGGATATTTTCGAGGTCATGGAAAAACGATACAATATCCTGCGATCGATTCGCACCATGCAGCCAGTCGGCAGACGTAGTCTTTCCTTAACGCTGAACATTACGGAAAGAACTTTACGAAGTGAAGTGGAGTTCTTAAAGGAGCAGAAATTGATTGATATCGCAAGCTCTGGCATGACGGTTACGAATGAAGGGCAGGAGGTATTGGATAACCTTGGTGGTGTAATCAGGCAACTTTCGGGTATAGACGAAATGGAGCGCCTTTTACAGGAAAAGTTGAATATCGACAAGGTCGTTATCGTCAATGGAGACAGTGATACATCTCCATGGGTAATTGATGAATTGGGACGGGCTGGAGCAGCGCGTATGAAAAGTCTGCTTACGGGGAAAAATATCATTGCCGTAACAGGTGGAACAACGATGGCCGCTATCGGTAAGATGCTGCCGAATGTTTCGGAACTTCCAAATGTCGAGGATATTCTTTTTGTTCCTGCAAGAGGAGGACTCGGTAAAGGGGCCAGTTATCAAGCCAATACGGTTTGTGAGCAAATGGCTGAGAAAATGAATGCCCGTTATCGTGTACTGTATGTTCCAGATAATCTAGGTGAAGCGGCCTACAACACATTGACGAGTGAACCCGCAATTGGTGAGGTACTGGATTTGTTGAAATCCTCCAATATCGTCCTCCATGGGGTTGGTGAAGCCAAGGCCATGGCTGAGAGAAGGAAAGTATCTTTTAGTGAGCTTACTGAGCTGGAAGAAAATCAGGCAATAGGCGAAGCTTTTGGATATTATTACGACGAAGATGGAAACATAATTCAGAAGGTCCGCACCATCGGTCTGCAATTGGATGATCTGCCGAATGTTGAGCATGTCATTACGGTTGCCGGGGGAGCCTCAAAAGCAAAGGCAATTAAGGCCTATATTAAGATGGCACCGAAGAAACCGACCTTAATCACGGATGAAGGTGCAGCAATTCAGTTACTTAAGGGCTAACACCCTTTTGAATAAAATAATTTTTTTCAGATTCCAAAAGGAGGAACCTTCTAATGGCAGTAAAATTAGGTATTAATGGTTTTGGTAGAATTGGACGTATCGTATTCCGCGCAGCGTTGAAAAACCCTGAAGTGGAAGTTGTAGCAGTTAACGACTTAACTGATGCAAAAATGCTAGCTCACTTACTACAATATGATTCCGTACACGGAACTTTAGAAGAAAAAGTAACAGTTGACGGAGACTACCTAGTAGTTGACGGACACCGTGTTAAAGTTCTAGCTGAAAGAGATCCAGCACAACTTGGCTGGGGCGAGCTTGGCGTAGATATCGTTGTTGAATCTACTGGCCGTTTCACAAAACGTGCTGACGCAGCGAAACACCTTGAAGCTGGCGCGAAAAAAGTTATCATCTCTGCACCTGCATCTGACGAAGATATCACAATCGTTATGGGTGTTAACGAAGACAAATACGATGCAGCTAACCACGATGTTATCTCTAACGCATCTTGCACAACTAACTGCTTGGCTCCATTCGCGAAAGTATTGAATGATAAATTCGGTATCAAACGCGGTATGATGACAACAGTTCACTCTTACACAAATGACCAACAAATCCTTGACTTGCCGCACAAAGACTTCCGTCGTGCTCGTGCTGCAGCTGAAAGCATGATCCCAACAACAACTGGTGCTGCTAAAGCTGTTGCGCTTGTATTGCCAGAACTTAAAGGCAAATTGAACGGTATGGCTATGCGTGTACCAACTCCAAACGTATCTGTAGTTGACCTTGTTGCAGAACTCGAAAAAGAAGTAACAGCTGAAGAAGTAAACGCTGCTTTAAAAGCTGCTGCTGAAGGTGACTTGAAAGGTATCCTTGAGTACAGCGAGCTTCCGCTTGTATCCCGTGACTACAACGGAACTACTCAATCTTCTACTATCGATGGCCTTTCTACTATGGTTATGGATGGCAACATGGTTAAAGTACTTTCTTGGTACGATAACGAAACAGGCTACTCTAACCGCGTAGTTGACCTTGCAGCTTACATCGCTAAAAAAGGTCTTTAATTCGAATCCTTTTGGATACTGAACAATTAATATAATTGTCAACTTTAGGGGGAAGGGGAAGATTCCCCTTTCCCTTTGTTTTTATTTTGCTTGAATCTGGGGCAGAGATTCAGCGTTAGTTTGTCTTGATCAGTTTGGGGCAGAAGCTGGTTATGGGCATATTTGTTTTGATTTTTAAGGAGGTTCATACAGATGAACAAAAAATCAATTAAAGACATTGATGTAAAAGGCAAAAAGGTATTTTGCCGTGTAGATTTTAATGTTCCGATGCAAAACGGGACAATTACGGATGATACACGTATCCGCGCGGCACTTCCAACAATTCAATACCTAGTGGAACAAGGTGCGAAAGTAATCCTTGCGAGCCATATGGGCCGTCCGAAAGGTGAAGTTAAGGAAGAGCTTCGCTTAACTCCTGTTGCGGTTAAATTGAGCGAGCTTCTTGGCAAAGAAGTAGCAAAAGCAGATGAAGCCTACGGCGAAGCTGTGAAAGCTCAAATCGAGAAAATGAATGATGGCGATGTATTATTGCTTGAAAACGTTCGTTTCTATCCAGGCGAAGAGAAAAATGATCCTGAGCTTGCAAAAGAATTTGCAGCATTGGCTGATATTTTCGTTAACGACGCATTCGGTGCCGCTCACCGTGCGCATGCTTCCACAGAGGGAATCGCGAAGCATATTCCGGCTGTTTCCGGCTTCCTTATGCAAAAGGAATTGGATGTACTTGGAAAAGCGATGTCTAATCCAGAACGTCCATTCACTGCTATCATCGGCGGAGCAAAAGTTAAGGACAAGATCGGTGTAATTGAAAACCTTCTTGATAAAGTGGATAACTTGATTATCGGCGGCGGATTAGCTTACACATTCATCAAGGCTAAAGGCTACGAGATCGGTACATCCCTATTAGAGGAAGACAAAATTGACTTGGCTAAATCCTTCATGCAAAAAGCAGAAGAAAAAGGCGTTAAATTCTACATGCCAATTGATGCGGTTATCGCTCCTGAATTTGGTGAAAACGTAGAATCTAAAGTAGTCGACATCGATGCTATTCCAGCTGATTGGATGTCACTTGATATCGGACCGAAAACAGTTGAACTATATGCGGATGTTATTAAAAACTCTAAATTAGTTATCTGGAACGGACCAATGGGCGTATTTGAATTCGATAAATTCGCTAACGGCACAAAAGGCGTAGCGCAAGCACTTGCTGATTCTGATGCGTTTAGCGTTGTCGGCGGAGGAGACTCTGCAGCGGCGGCTGAGAAATTCCACCTTGCTGAGAAGATGTCCCACATCTCTACAGGCGGCGGAGCTTCCTTAGAATTCATCGAAGGAAAAGAACTTCCTGGCGTTGTAGCTTTAAACGATAAATAAGAATATTTAAGTAAATTAGCCTGGTAAGGATGTATTTTGACAAGGGCCCTGTTAAAATACAGACGAACAGGAATTTCTTAAAATGGGAAAGGATGTTTTAAATGCGTAAACCAATTATCGCTGGTAACTGGAAGATGAATAAAACCCTTTCTGAAGCCAAAAGCTTTGTGGAAGAAGTGAAAAATGTTGTTCCCTCTAATGAGGCAGTAGATACCGTTGTGTGCTCACCGGCTCCATTCCTTGGACAGCTTGTTGAAGCAGCAAAGGGAACGAATGTCGCCATTGGGGCGCAAAACATGCACTTTGAAGAGAACGGTGCTTTCACTGGGGAAGTAAGCCCTGTCGCACTTGAAGACCTAGGCGTGCAATATGTCATCCTAGGACACTCTGAGCGCAGAGAAATGTTTAATGAGACAAATGATTCTGTGAACAAAAAGACTTTGGCTGCGTTTAAGCACAACTTAACGCCAATCGTTTGCTGCGGTGAAACGCTTGAAGAGCGTGAAGCGGGCAAAACGAAAGATTTGGTCGCTGACCAAATTCAAAAAGCCTTCGCTGGTCTTACAGATGAGCAAGCGAAGCAAGCTGTCATCGCATATGAGCCAATCTGGGCTATCGGAACAGGCAAATCTTCAACTGCACAAGATGCGGATGAGGTTTGCGGACATATCCGTAAAATAGTTGCAGAAAGCTTTAATGCTGATGTTGCGGCTGCCGTACGCATACAATACGGCGGAAGTGTAAAACCTGAGAACATTAAAGAATATCTTGCAGAAGAAAACATTGATGGTGCATTAGTTGGAGGTGCAAGCCTGCAGCCAGCATCCTTCTTAGGCTTATTGGAGGCTATATCTGAATGAGCAAGAAACCTGTTGCATTAATTATCCTTGATGGTTTTGGCGCCCGTGACACGGTTCAAGGAAACGCTGTTGCGCAAGCTAAAAAACCAAATTTTGACCGCTTTTGGGCAGAATACCCGCACAATTACTTAACGGCAAGCGGAGAAGCTGTAGGTCTTCCTGAAGGCCAAATGGGCAACTCTGAAGTCGGCCATTTAAATATTGGTGCCGGCCGTATTGTGTACCAAAGCTTAACGCGGGTGAACTTGGCGATCCGTGAAGGTGAATTCGAAAAGAATGAAACCTTCCTTGGAGCGATCAACCATGCGAAAGAGAACAATACAGCCCTTCACTTAATGGGCTTATTATCTGATGGAGGCGTTCATAGCCACATCGATCATCTTTTCGCATTGCTTCGCCTTTGCGCGAAAGAAAACTTCAAAAACGTTTATGTACACGGCATCTTAGACGGCCGAGACGTCGGTCCGAAGACAGCTGAGAAATACATTAGACAAACAGAAGAAGTATTCCAGGAGACAGGCGTTGGTCAATTCGCGACCATCTCTGGCCGTTACTATTCCATGGACCGCGATAAGCGCTGGGATCGTGTAGAAAAAACCTACCGTTCCATGACCTATGGCGATGGACCTGTATACTCTTCTGCAATGGAAGTCGTAGAAGATTCCTATAAAAATGGAATCTTTGACGAATTCGTCCTTCCTTCTGTAATTACGAAGGAAGATGGACAGCCTGTGGCGAAGGTTCAAGATAACGATTCCGTTATTTTCTTCAATTTCCGCCCAGACCGTGCCATCCAAATCTCAAACGTATTTACAAACGAGGACTTCCGCTCCTTTGATCGCGGAGAAGGATTCCCGAAACACTTGTACTTCGTTTGCTTGACTCACTTTAGTGAAACCGTTCAAGGCTATGTTGCATTTAAACCAACAAACCTTGACAATACGCTTGGTGAAGTTCTATCTCAGAACCATTTGAAGCAATTGCGTATTGCTGAGACAGAGAAATACCCTCACGTAACGTTCTTCATGAGCGGAGGCCGTGAAGCGGAATTCCCTGGCGAAAAACGTATCTTGATTAATTCTCCAAAGGTTGCGACTTATGACCTTAAGCCTGAAATGAGTGCTTATGAAGTAACAGATGCACTTATGAAGGAATTGGAAGAAGACAATCACCATGCGATTATCCTGAACTTTGCCAACCCAGACATGGTAGGACACTCTGGTATGCTTGAGCCGACAATCAAAGCAGTTGAAACCGTTGATGAGTGCCTAGGCAAAATCGTGGATAAAATCTTATCCATGGGCGGAAAAGCAATCATTATAGCTGACCACGGTAATGCGGATGAAGTCATCACTCCTGATGGCCACCCAATGACCGCTCATACAACAAACCCGGTTCCTGTCATTGTTACAGACAAAGAAGTTGAACTTCGTGATGGCGGTATCCTTGGCGATTTAGCTCCAACGATGCTTGATTTACTTCACCTAGAACAGCCAAAAGAGATGACTGGAAAATCATTAATTAAGAAATAATCATTAGTGCACACTAATGAAAAAACATTCTTTGATTTAAAGGAGATTAAACAAATGCCAATTATTATTGACGTATATGCACGTGAAGTCCTTGACTCTCGCGGTAATCCAACAGTTGAAGTAGAAATCGAAACAGAATCTGGCGCATTTGGACGCGCATTAGTACCATCTGGTGCTTCTACTGGTGAATACGAAGCAGTTGAGCTTCGTGATGGCGACAAAAGCCGCTACCTTGGAAAAGGTGTTCAAAAAGCAGTTGATAATGTAAACAACATCATTGCTGAAGAAATCATCGGTATGCACGTTCTTGACCAAGCTGGCATCGACAAAGCGATGATCGACCTTGACGGAACTGAAAACAAAGGTAAATTAGGTGCGAACGCAATCCTAGGCGTTTCCATGGCTGCTGCAATCGCTGCTGCTGACTACCTAAACATTCCTTTATACCGTTACCTTGGCGGATTCAACACAAAACAGCTTCCAACTCCAATGATGAACATCATCAACGGCGGATCTCATGCTGACAACAATGTTGACTTCCAAGAATTCATGATCATGCCTGTTGGAGCTCCTACTTTCAAAGAAGCTATCCGCATGGGTGCTGAAGTATTCCACAGCTTGAAAAACGTTCTTCACAGCAAAGGCTTGAACACAGCTGTAGGTGACGAAGGCGGATTCGCTCCAAACCTTGGTTCTAACCGTGAAGCTCTTGAAGTAATCATCGAAGCAATTACAAAAGCTGGCTACGAAGCTGGTAAAGACGTATACCTTGCAATGGACGTTGCATCTTCTGAGTTCTTCAACAAAGAAACGAAGAAATATGATCTAGCAGGCGAAGGCCGCACTGGTCTTTCTTCTGAAGACATGGTTAACTTCTATGAAGAATTAATCAACGAATTCCCAATCATCTCTATCGAAGATGGTTTAGATGAAAACGACTGGGAAGGTCACAAATTGCTTACTGAGCGCATCGGCGATCGCGTACAATTAGTAGGTGATGACTTGTTCGTAACAAACACTAAAAAGCTTGCTGAAGGTATCGAGAAAGGCATTGCTAACTCTATCCTTATCAAAGTTAACCAAATCGGTACATTGACTGAAACATTCGATGCAATCGAAATGGCTAAACGTGCTGGCTACACAGCTGTTGTATCTCACCGTTCTGGTGAAACAGAAGATTCCACAATTGCGGACATCGCTGTTGCAACAAACGCTGGTCAAATCAAGACTGGTTCTATGAGCCGTACAGACCGTATCGCTAAATACAACCAACTTCTTCGCATCGAAGACGAGCTTGGCGATTTAGCTGAATACAAAGGTCTACAATCTTTCTACAACATCAAACGCTAATTAGCGGTTGAATGTAAAACGCCTCCTCCCTTATTAGAGGGAGGAGGCGTTTTTTTGGTCTTCTGCTTACTGGTAGGGGATTTTTCTACATTTCAATGATTAATGATTAATTGCCAAGTTTAACGCCCTATAGATTAAGTTTATTTATGCTAAATTGTTACGTACATAATGATGTCGAAGCTGTGGGAACATGTGTAGGTTGTGGTAAATTCATATGTGAAAATTGTAACACAGAGCTGAAAGGAAACAATTATTGTAAAAAATGTATTGATGAATTATTTGAAGAGAATCAAAGAAAAATGGAGAAACTAGAGGATAAGGGTAGTAATCAACCGATGGTGTTTATGAACGCTGGTGGAGGAGAGGAGCTGCGAGCTCTTCATCAGCAGGAAGCAATGCCTATGGTGCACCTTTAGGAGCCAGATATACAAAGAGTAAAGTAGTCGCAGGACTGCTTGGAATATTATTTAGGGGGTATTGGAGCGCATAAGTTTTACCTGGGAAGATGGGGAATGGGGCTCATTTACCTATTGTTTTTGTTGACTTATATCCCAGCCATCATAGGGTTTATTGAGGGAATTATTTATTTGTTTAGCAATGAAGAGAATTTCGCCAGAAAACATGATAAGGGATATAGAAGTTATCTCGCCTAAATTTAAGATTTTGAATCCTTTACAAATGCATCTAATATATTTGCAACGCCTCCTCCCCAATTAAAAGGGAGGAGGTTCTCTTTACTTATTTAGCATAAATTTCTCAGAAGCGGTAAACGGCAGGAGTGTATATATGAAACGAACAAAAGTATTGTATCGTATTTTATTTGTATTGGGTTTATTGTTAGCAGGCTATCTTATTTTCGGTTTCTTTCAAGATATTAAGGAAGAAAGAAAAGAAGAAGCAAAAACAAACGAATTAAAAGTAGCATCCTCTAAATATCCAGGAGTGGATCTAATAACAGAAATAACGGATAAAGAAAAATATCAAATGGCGGTGCATTATCCCAAATTTAAAAGCAAGGGATTAAATAAGGAGATAGATAATTACGTTTCTTCTGTTGAGAAGGATTTCTTAACAGCTGTCAATGAGAACGAGGAGTACCTAAAAAATCAGGTGGCTAATTTGTACTTACTGGTTGAGATTTACCACAACGCTGAAAATACCTATTCAATTGTATTTTCTGAAGAAAGTTATGTAGCAGGGGCAAATGGCGAGCAAAAATCGAGAATTTATTTGGTAGACGTAGAGGAAGGGAAATTTATTCAGCCAACAAAAATCTTAAAGGATACTGAACAAAGCAGAGAAGAGCTATATGTGCTCATTAGTGAAAAATTCAAGAATTCAAAGGAATACAGCCCATATTTTTTTGAGGAGGAATTGAAGGATTGGGCTATGAATGAGAAGAATCATTTTTCTAATTTATATTTCAAGGATAAGTCGGCTGTATTTAAATTCAATAAGTATGAAGTAACAGCTGGGGCGGCAGGTATGCCGGAAATTATCGTCCCATTAGAAGAAATACAGGATTTATTGACAGATGAATGGAAGGATAGATTACTCATTGAGTATCAAGGTCAAGAGAATCAAGAACCTGATAAACAAATCGAGAAAGAAGAGCCAAAGGATGAAGAGCCTTCAATAAGCAGTAAACGAGTGGCACTTACGTTTGATGATGGTCCTCATCCAAAAAACACCTTGAAGATTATTGAGCTCTTGAATAAGTATGAGGCGAAAGCGACATTTTTTATGCTGGGAAACAGGGTTGATTTCTATCCGGAAGTTGCTAAGATGGTTGCAGATGAAGGACATGAATTAGGGAATCACACATGGAATCATAAAGATCTTTCTACCTTAAGCAAGGAAGAAGGAATTCAAGAAATCGAAAGAACAAATGATGCTATAAAGAGTGCGACAGGTAGAGAATCTACTGTATTTCGCCCGCCATATGGGGCCATTAATAAACAAGTTCAAAGCTCTATCACCAGCCCGACAGTATTGTGGACAATCGATACATTAGACTGGAAATCACACGACCCGGCTCAAATACTAAAAATCGTTGAGGAAAATGTAAAAGACGGCTCCATCATCCTCATGCATGATATCCATGAAACAAGCGTGGAGGCAATAGAGCCGATTCTAAAATATTTAAAATCTGAAGGCTATGAATGTGTGCGGGTATCTGAGCTGAAGGATCCATCCTAAAATCTTTCGTTATATTCAGTACTCTGTACGTCAAAATCATTATTATGACGGTCATGGAAAAGAAGGCTAGAGAACTAGTCTTCTTTTTATTTTTGTGCAAATGTCTCGTCAGTTAGCTGTGTTGTTTTTCTATATGCATAGAATATGCGTTAAGATAAAATGAAGAATGAAGAAAGACAGACAGATGGGAGATGCAGGGGGATATGTATGGCACGCTCTTTAATGTAGCAATGATTATTGCAGGCAGCTTGATTGGCAGTATTTTTAAGAAAGGAATTAAGGACGAATATCATACCATTCTTATGCATGCCATGGGTTTGGCTGCGATGGGACTGGGCATAAATGCGGTTGTGCAGCATTTGCCTCTGAGTGAATATCCAGTCCTGTTTATCGTCAGCTTGGCCGTTGGAGGGGTGCTTGGACAGAAATTGGATTTAGATGGAAGATTCAATACTTTAGTTAATTGTTATTCGAACGGAAATTTAGCAGAGGGGTTATCAACTGCCATTCTGTTATTTTGTATCGGAACATTATCCATTCTCGGTCCAATCGAAGCGGCCTTGAACAATAATTATACATATTTAATGGCCAATGGGATGCTCGATGGCATTACCTCAATTGTGCTCGCATCCACCTTTGGGATCGGTATTATGATGGCGGCAATCGTTTTGTTCTTCTGGCAAGGGTCGATTTATTTGTTGACCAGTTTCATGGAGGCATCTTTAAGCACAGACTTATTGAATGAAGTGTCAATTGTAGGCGGACTGTTGATATTAGCATCAGGTTTGAGCATTTTGGGGATTAAGAAATTTAAAACTCTCAATCTTTTACCAGCGTTGGCTGTCCCGCCGGTGGTCTTTTTGATTCAGCATTTGATATAAGTAGAGGTTATGTAAAACCCCATTCCTTCAGGCAAATGTCAGTTATGGGGCAATTTTATTTTTGATTGAGTTTCTTCATAGTCTTTTTCGTTCGCCATTCTGTAAGCAGGTTGGAGATACCAATGCGGATGGCGGGCATCGGGTCATTCCATTTAAAAAGGGCGAATTCCTTTGGCCCGAAAAGCGTGTGAACCAATCTGGACCAGGTCAACTTCTTAGATTGACGTTTTTCGCGTGCGGAAAGAAAATGAGGGATAAGATGAAGCCATTGGATGCCTTCTTTTTGATCCAGGGCTGGTTCAAAGGGCTTGTTAAGCAATGTTAAGCAGTACAGATAGGGAAGATTGATACGACATCTTGTTGCCAAGGAGTGCCATAGCCATGATCTTGCCTTAATGTCGAGGATTTTCAGTTTTCCATCAGTGCAATCTCTTTTTAATTCGACTGCTGCGATGCCGGTTACTTTGAGCAACTCGAGGATACGGAGACCTTCTTTTAGGACCTCTTCTTCGACAATGCTCTCAACTAGCGTACATGAACCATACTTGGTTGGATATTGATCGAGCGTTCGCCCCATGAAGGCAGCTCGGAGCTGTCTTCCTTCATCATAAAGAGCACCGACCTGGTAGATAGCCTCATCTGGTCCTGGCACTATTTCCTGAATGAGTAATTCTCCGAATAGACTGTAATGGGCTAGGTCTTTTCGCAGCTGATTGAGATCCTCAATGACGATAACTTTCCGGTTCAGATGCCTGCGAAATTCATATCCGAAGACAGGTTTTATGACGCAGGGGAACGGAATGTCTCGCAGGATCGTCCGATAGCGTAATGGATTATTGACAACTAATGTTTTGGGTGCTGGAAGATGATGTTCCTCCATCATCTTGATGAGAAGCCGCTTATCAATAATGGAGTCAATGAATAAGGAATCAGGAAATAAAAAGCGATAATGCATAGCCAGCCTTGTCCGATATTTAGACATGAATAGCAGAAATTCATCTGAACCGGCCAATAAGATGGGATCCTCTTCAAAGAGCTGTCGTTCCTTTAGGAGGAATTGAAGGAGAAACTCATCGTGGGTAAGGGGGTCGGGACATGGCTTGCAGGTAGCAAAGCGAGTTCGACCCTTTTTGTATTTTTCCAGACAATCATAGGCGTGAACATGAACGCCCATGGAGGCAAGACTTCTGATGATGCCAATGCCGCATGGGCTTAAGTCGAGCACGATAGCACTTACAGGCATAATCGATTCCTCCTCTATTTATGTATAAGGCAAGGTTGTCCAAATAGAATGTTAAAAGAAAGGCGAGAAAAATAACGCTTCTAAGCGCAATGGCTTCCTTGCCGGATGAATGTTCTCGTTTTCTGTCACTTGCAAACATTATATACAAGCTTTTATGCAAGCGTGAAAGGTCAAAAGTGGATTTTTCCATACAGTTTCTCAATGTGGTGCCATCTGTCATGTATTGCAGGCGAATGGCTTGTTTAGACTGTCTATTTAAGGCGGTCTAGTTTTCCTGTTAAGGTGAAATATATGTCTTCGAATCTCCAAAAACTAAAGTTTGGTGTATTTTCCTATTATTTAAATATGTTAGAATGTTTATATCTTAATAGGCTAGGAGAATATAAAAAGTGAAATCATTTTTTGTGAGGATTGGGCTACTGGTTATGTTGGCCGTGGGAATGGGTTGGAGTAATGTATCGGCAGCGGAAAATGAGAATCCTAGTTTTCAGTATATCAATCGATTGCTGACTGAAGAAGCAATTAAACAAGGGATTCCTCCAGAAGTATTGAAATCCGTTGCTTGGGTGGAATCTGGATGGAAACAGTTTGTGAATGGCAAGCCTAATATCTCGAGTGATGGAGGTATTGGGATTATGCAAATCACGAATAAGGCAGACTATGACCAGACAAGTTTGAAGAATGATATTGCCTATAATATTCGAGCTGGTGCAGAGATTTTAAATGAAATGTACAATAGAGGAGATTTGCCTAAGCTTAGCGGAGGAACAGAATACGTGATTGAAAGCTGGTATTTTCCGGTGATGGCGTATAATGGAACGAAACCGATAAATAGTCCAATCTATAAGGATAGGGATCCTATTCAGACTAATTCGAATGCCTATCAGGAAAAGGTCATGGCTGCATTGAATAGATATCATCTCGAGGGTAGGACATTAGCCAGGTATCCTTTTGTAAAGAGTGACTTTGAATATGATTCAAATAGCACAAATAATATTATATTTAAAAAGAAGTTATATACGATACCAAATGTTATTACGACATCGCACGCTGCACTTGTTATGAATAGCAAGGTCATCACGACTACGGATGGCGTTAAGCTACGAAAAACTCCTGGTACATCTCAGAAAGAACTAAGGAGTCTCGTGAAGGGGACACCTTTGACGATTGCAGGAAATTTCGTTTATGACGAGACAAAAGCAAAGAATAATCAATTCGTATGGTATCCAGTTAAGACAAGCAGTGGAGAAAATGGATACGTCTCATCTGCTTATTTAGCGAAATCTATATTTACAGTTAATAAGGTTACTGACCAATCAACCAAAGTTACAGGAAATGTGGCAAAGGGCTACTCCATTACTGTTTCTGGGTCGGATAAAGTGAAAAATAGAGACATTTCCTCTGCCGATCAGACTTATTCTCTTGCTATTAGCAGTAAATTAAAACAAGGGACCAAGCTCACCTTTACGTTAAAGGATGCGAAAGGGCTTGTCCATGAGAAGAAGACCATTGCTGTAACAGATGGGACACCGCCAGGCAAACCGAAAGTCAGCGCTATCGATGACAACGACATCGTCATAAAAGGCAATGCAGAGAAGGGCTCAATGGTTTATGCGCATGTGAAAGGCAAATCCATCGGCAGTGCTAAGGCTGATAGCAAAACAGGCAACTATATTATCAAAATCAGCAAGCAAAAAGCCGGGACGAAGGTTCTTGTGAAGGTGAAGGATGCAGCAGGTAATTTTAGCTCAGGCAATACAATAACTGTAATTGATAAAACACCTCCAGGCATGCCGAAAGTCAATACTATCGATGACAATGACACTACCATCAAAGGAACCGCTGAAAAAGGATCTAGGGTTTATGCTTATGTGAGCGGTAAATCAATTGCAAATGCAAAAGCAAGCAGTTCTGGTACGTATTCAATCAAAATAACGAAGAAGAAAGCTGGAACGAAGATTATCCTAAAAGCCAAGGATGCAGCAGGCAATTTCAGTTCAGGCAGAACGATGACTGTAATCGACAAAACACCTCCAGCTGCGCCAAAGGTTAATAAAGTGACAAGCAAAACGACTAAGATGACAGGAACGGCTGAAAAGAATGGAACGGTAAAAATTTACCGTGGCAGTACTTACCTGAAGACAGCAACAGTTAATGCAAAGGGAAGCTATTCCTTAGCAATTAAAGCACAGAAAAAAGGAACGGTCTTGAGCGTTTATGCTTACGATAAAGCGAAAAATAAGAGTAAGGCAACAAAGGTCACAGTTAAATGACATAAGAACAGCCGAGAGCGACAGGTACTCTCGGCTGTTCCTATTCTAGAAAGGTGTATGGAAAATAAGGTTTAATGGTTTATAAGGGAGGGATCAACTCACGTATAATCATGACTTCATTAATTCCTTAAACTCATCAAATTGACCTTCGATATCTTCCCTTGGTTTAGCCGTCAGCAGGCTGACGAGAATAATGGCCAAAAGACTGACCACGAATCCTGGTATGATTTCATACAAGATATCGGATAAACCGAAGAATGACCAGGCAATAACAGTCACGGCCCCTCCAATGATACCGGCCAAGGCTCCCCATCTGTTCATTCGTTTCCAGAAAAGGCTTAACAGGATGAGCGGTCCGAAAGATGCACCAAAGCCTGCCCATGCATAACCGACAAGATTAAGGATGGTAGAATTCTTCTCCCAGGATAAGAATAAGGCAATGATTGCGACTATCAGAACGGATAACCGTCCGAAGAAAACGAGTTCCTTATCCGTGGCTGTTCGTTTAACGAATGATTTATATATATCTTCCGTCAATGAGCTGGAGGTGACGAGAAGCTGCGAGGAAATGGTGCTCATGATGGCGGCTAGAATGGCTGAGATCAAAAACCCGGTAATGATTGGATGGAATAAGATTTCACCTAATACAATAAAGACGGTTTCTGGATTTTTGAGCTCGGGTCCGTTTTTGGCAAAATAGGCAATCCCGGCAAATCCGGTCAGCATAGCGCCAATCAGGGAGAAAATCATCCAGCCCATCCCGATTCTGCGCGCCTTCTTAATTTCCTTCACCGACTGAATAGCCATAAAGCGGACAATAATGTGAGGCTGACCAAAATAACCAAGTCCCCACGCGACAGATGATACTATGCCGAGCACGGATGCACCTTTAAAAATATCCATGAATGCTGGGTTGATCGAGTTAACGGTATCAATGGTCTCTCCCATGCCGCCAACTTCTATTAAGGTTACGATTGGAACAAGAATGAGCGCGATAAACATGATTAGTCCTTGTACGAAGTCCGTCCAGCTGACGGCAAGGAATCCGCCAAAAAGGGTGTAGGCAATGACGACAAGGCTGACGATAATTAAGCCAGAATGATAGTCAAGGCCAAAGGTGCTTTGGAATAACACGCCGCCTGATACCATCCCTGAGGAGACATAAAAGGTAAAGAAAATCATAATAACCAAGCCTGAAATAAGACGAAGCATTTTTGAGGAGTCGCCAAAGCGATTTTCTAAATATCCTGGAATAGTGATTGAATCCTTCGCCAATTGTGTATACACACGAAGTCTCGGTGCCACATAAAGCCAGTTTGCCCAGGCTCCGATTGTCAGTCCGATTGCAATCCATGATGCACTTAAGCCAGATACATACATGGCACCCGGCAGCCCCATTAAAAGCCAGCCGCTCATGTCTGAAGCCCCAGCGCTAAGAGCCGTTACGGCAGGTCCAAGATTTCGGCCTCCGAGCATGTAATCCGTTAAATTAGAAGTCCGTCGAAATGCAAAATACCCAATGCCGAGCATTAAGGCCATGTATAGAATGACGGAAGTTAATAAAGCATAGTCCATTCAAATACCCCCCTCTTTCTTCTTACAGACTATAATAATAGGAAGGAGGATATATTACCATAATTAAAACTGAATATTCAGTAAATATATCTATTTTACCGGGAATTTATCCTTAAAGCTTGTGAGTGGAATTGACTTATTATTCGCCATTCATACAAATTTTACGTATAATTACACTAAAATAACGAAAACGGGTGAACAGGTATGAATTATCATCAAAAGCCATGTGTATATGTTGAAAATCTCGAATTAAAGATAAATGATATGGAAAAATCATTGGATTTCTATGAATCTGTTATCGGCTTCCAAGTATTAAAGCGAGAAGGAAAAAGAGCGGTTTTGACAGCGGATGGACAGACTCCGCTCCTTACCCTGGTAGAGCCAGAAGGGGTGTCTCCAAAGGAGCCCAATCGAACAGGCTTGTACCATTTTGCCTTGCTCCTCCCTCAGCGTTCAGACTTGGCTGATTTCCTAAAGTCCTTAATAGAAAACAATATTCGGATTGGCGCTTCAGACCATCATGTCAGTGAAGCCATCTATTTGCAGGACCCGGATGATAATGGTATTGAGGTATACACAGACCGCGAGGATTCAGACTGGGTGTGGAAAGATCAAGAGATTCATATGACGACAGAGCGATTAAATGCCCGTGATCTACTGCAGGCTGGAACAGAAAAAGGCTGGAGCGGCCTTCCGGCGGACACGATTATGGGACATATCCATCTTCATGTGGCTGATTTGGAAAGGGCAGAGAGGTTTTATTGTGAGGGGTTAGGCTTTGACGTCGTAACCAGTTATGGCGAGCAAGCCTTGTTCATCTCCTCGGGAGGATATCATCATCATATTGGCCTGAATGTATGGAACGGGCGGGGTATCCCTGCTGCATCTCCAACTAGCATTGGTCTCGCGCATTATACTATCGTCTATCCAGGTGATCAGGAAAGAGAAGAGGCAGTTTTGCGATTGAAGGGGCTAGGTTTTGATGTTAAGAAGTTTGATGATATATATGCAGTAAACGATCCATCGGGGTTGAACATCCGCCTCTCATCAAAATGAAAAGAGCTGCATCCGCAAGAGCGGATAGCAGCTTCTTTAATTCCTATTTACTGTTGTACTCTCGCTTAAGCTCAGTTTGAAAACGGTCAAAAAATACACCTATTAAGAAAGAGGCAATCAGCAATGGATAGAAAGAGTAAAAAGCCTGCTGGATGGAAGGGATGCTCCAATAAGTAGACAGGAAGAGTCCTTGGCCGATGACTGCCTGTATAATAATCAAGATATGTAAGCTTAACCAAAATAAGCTGAGCGCTCCTGTGCTTGTTCGCACTAAGACAGCCATGACCGCAATGGCCAAGGCTATAATCGCAATGAGGCCATATTCACTCCACAGTTGTTCAGCAGGAACAATCAACCCATAAAGAATGATGCCAATCAAAAATAAATGAACGAAATACGTTACAAGATGCATCATTAAGGTTCCGTTCATTTTAGACGTGATTAAGAGAGCACCAGCTGCCAGCAGGAGAATTCCGATGAAATATTCGGCTCTGATAAAGAGCAAAATCAGGCTTCCTGCGATGAATCCAACAAGGTTGACATAATCAATCCGTTTCATGATGTAATTAAACATTGCCGTTTCCCCCTTCTAAGGGTAATCTAAACCATTCTTTATTTTATACCCGACTATGAGTAAAATAACTCCTCTGCTGGCAGGTTTGTTATTGTGAAAAAAAGGCCGGTATGGTAAAGTGGTAATATTGAGTAGACCGTAATTAGGAGGTATTTGTTCGTGCTGCATACTGTACTGATTATTTTATTGGTTATTACGTGCATTAGTTTAATTGCCGTTGTCTTGCTTCAATCCGGCAAAAGCGCTGGATTATCAGGTGCTATCTCCGGCGGTGCTGAACAGCTTTTCGGGAAACAAAAGGCTCGCGGGCTGGATTTGATTTTACACCGTGCAACAATCGTTCTATCTGTTTTATTCTTTGTTCTTACGGTACTTGTATCCTTATTCGGCAAGTAATATCATATTGAGCAAGCAAACGTAGCCTGGCGAACTGCCGGGCTTTTTTGATGTCTAGGGGCGAATTAATAGCCTTTGCCCATTGTACATCGTAAACTTAAAGTACATACATTGTAAAAAGGGGATAGTTAGATGAAATTGACACAGCCAAAGCCATTTACTTTCGAGGGAGGAAGCAGAGCTGTCTTGCTATTGCACGGATTTACAGGCAGCAGCGCTGATGTCCGTATGCTTGGCCGTTTCCTTGAGAAGAATGGATATACAAGTCATGCACCGCAATACAAAGGCCACGGAGTTCCGCCTGAGGAGCTGGTAGATTACGGACCGATGGATTGGTGGAAGGATGTCATGAGAGGCTATGATAAACTGCGCGCAATGGGGCATAAAGAAATTGCTGTTGCAGGTCTATCATTGGGTGGGGTATTTTCCTTGAAATTAGGTTACACTGTACCTGTGAAGGGTATCGTACCCATGTGTGCACCGATGTATATAAAAAGTGAAGAAACAATGTATAAAGGGGTTCTCGAATATGCCCGTGAATACAAAAAGCGTGAGGGCAAGAGTGAAGACGTCATAACGGCCGAGATGCAGGAATTTCAGAAGCGTCCAATGGAGACATTGAAGGCTCTGCAAGGACTGATTGGGGACGTGCGTGACCATGTGAGCCAAGTGGACGTGCCCCTCTTTGTCGTACAAGGGCGCCATGACCATATGATTAATGTTGATTCCGCAAACATCATCCATGATTCTGCCCGTAGTGAGAATAAGAGCTTGAAATGGTATGAGGAATCAGGACATGTCATTACGACGGATGTCGAGCGTGATCAGCTTCATAAAGATATAATCAAATTTTTAGAAGGATTAGATTGGACTGATTGATCCTTCAATCTAAGAAGTGAAGGAAGGAGGGGTTTGAATGGATGACAATATACGTCAGCTCGTAGACAAGCTTTATTCTTATATGAAAGAAGAAGCTTACAAACCCATGACAGTACAAGAATTAGAGGAAGCGATGGGCATTGATGATTCCGAGGATTTCAAGGATTTCGTGAAGGCGCTCGTCTATATGGAGGAACGCGGAAAGGTTGTGCGCACTCGCTCCAATCGCTATGGTTTGCCACAGCGTATGAATCTCGTTAAGGGTAAGGTTTCCGGCCATGCAAAAGGGTTTGCTTTCGTAATCCCTGAAGAGAGAGACATGATGGATGACATCTTTATTCCGCCGCATGAGCTTAATAATGCGATGCATGGAGACATCGTCATGGTTCGCGTTTCTTCCGAATCCTCTGGTGCACGCCGTGAAGGCTCAATTGTTAAGATTATCGAGCGCGGCATCAAGAATGTGGTAGGAACATATACGGAAACGAGAGGAATCGGCTTCGTTATTCCGGATGACAAGAAAATGGCAAATGATATCTTCATTCCGAATGAAGCGAAGCATGGAGCCATCGAAGGCCATAAGGTGGTCGTTAAAATCACGACTTATCCAGAGGGCAGAATGTCTGCTGAAGGGGAAGTTGTGGAAATCTTAGGTCATAAGAATGATCCTGGTGTGGATATCCTGTCCATTATCCACAAATTTGAGCTACCGCAGGAATTTCCTGAGGACGTGCTTGAACAAGCGAACCGTACACCAGATATCATTGATGAGAAAGACTTGAAGGACCGCCGGGATTTACGCGATCAGACAATCGTAACGATTGATGGAGCGGATGCGAAGGACCTCGATGATGCAGTAACGGTCACAAGGCTTGAGAACGGAAACTATAAACTTGGCGTTCATATTGCAGATGTGTCCCATTACGTAACAGAAGGCTCACCAATTGATAAGGAAGCGGCAGATAGGGCGACAAGCATTTATCTCGTTGACCGCGTTATTCCGATGATTCCGCATCGATTATCAAATGGGATTTGTTCCTTGAATCCACGGGTAGACCGTCTCACCTTATCATGCGAAATGGAGATTGATTCAGAAGGCACTGTTGTGTCTCACGAAATCTTTCAAAGCGTAATCAAGACAACAGAGCGGATGACTTATTCAGATGTGAACGAAATCCTTGTGGATAAGAATGAGGAATTAATTCAGAGGTATGAGCCATTGGTGCCAATGTTTGAGGATATGGAACAGCTAGCGGCTATCCTGCGTGAAAAGCGGATGAAACGCGGCGCCATCGATTTTGATTTCAAGGAAGCGAAGATTCTTGTCGGTGAAAACGGTGAACCGACTGATGTTGTGATTCGGACGCGCTCTGTCGCAGAGAAGCTGATTGAGGAATTCATGCTTGCGGCCAACGAAACGGTTGCCGAGCATTTCCACTGGATGGATGTTCCATTCATCTACCGAATTCATGAAGAGCCAAATGAGGCGAAATTGCAGAAATTCTTTGAGTTCATCGTCAACTTCGGCTACATCGTCAGAGGCACAGCTAATTCCGTGCATCCGCGCGCGCTTCAGGAAATCATTGAAGCAGTCGAAGGGAAACCGGAAGAAATGGTTGTCTCAACCGTGATGCTTCGTTCCATGCAACAGGCGAAGTATGATCCGGAGAGCCTAGGGCATTTTGGTTTATCAACAGATTATTATACACATTTCACTTCTCCAATTCGTCGTTATCCTGACTTAATTGTCCACAGATTAATCAGAACTTACTTAATTAACGGGGATTTAAGCAGCCAGACACAGGAGAAATGGAATGAAAAGCTTGGCGAGATTGCCCAGCACAGCTCAGCCATGGAACGCCGTGCCGTTGACGCTGAACGTGAAACAGATGATTTGAAGAAAGCTGAATTCATGGAAGATAAGATTGGCGAGGAATTCGACGGCATCATCAGCTCGGTTACGAACTTCGGCATGTTCGTTGAATTGTCGAACACCATTGAGGGTCTGGTCCATGTCAGCTATATGACAGATGACTATTATCACTTCGATGACCGTCAATATGCCATGATTGGTGAACGCACGGCGAAGGTATTCCGTATCGGGGATGAGATTACGGTGCGCGTGATTAACGTCAATAAAGATGAACGCGCCATCGATTTTGAAATCGTCGGCATGAAGGATAACCGCCAGCGCGAAGGCGGCGAGAAACGCATATTCAGGACTGAGCCAGGCAAGAACAGACGCAAGGATTCAGGTCGCTCACAAAAAGGCGGAGGCAGCCGAAATGAACGCGGAGGCAAAGGTTCTGGCCAAGGTTCTGATAAAAAAGGACCAAGGAAGAAGAAAAAGTTTTATGAAAATGCGCCGACTGCGAAGCGTAAAACAGGACGGAAGAAGAAAAGATAATCAAGGAAAGGGTACCTCGCGTATAGAGTGAGGTGCTCTTTTTTATGGACTTCTCCATGCTGATGGAGCAGATTTAACGCCTAATATAAGCCAGCTGACTGTTTCTGATATATTTAACGTCTTAACGATTATTCATTTAAAAAACATATCGAGCTTTACCTCCTGTTTCTTTTAGCGGGCCATTTGAGGGGGAGGTTTTATTTAATTTTTAAGGAAAATACAGGAGATAAGAGCATATAATTTACAAAAGATGAAATAATGTATATAATTCTTATCATAATACTATGGATTTAAAGAATAGGGGGAAACGAACAAGGTGGATACTTTGTTATTGCTAGTAAATATTATTCTGTTACTTGCCTTAATTGGTCTTTTATATTTTATGCAAAAGAAGCATATCTCTTTTTCTAAGCGCGTATTCACGGCGCTTGGCCTCGGAATTATCCTCGGCTTTTATTTACAGTTTGGGTATGAGGCTGATTCAGAGGTACTGACTGGCACGAAGGATTGGTACAGCATCATCGGTACCGGGTATGTCAGTTTCCTAAAGATGATTGTGATGCCGTTGATTGTGGTGTCAATTATTTCAGCAATCATAAAAATAAAAGGGGATAATGGAGTCGGAAAGATTAGCTTCTCCATAATTGGTGTGCTTGTTGCTACGACAGCTATCGCAGCTGTGATTGGGATTGTCAGTGCCCTTGGCTTTGATTTAACCGCTGATAACCTGGAAAATGGGGAGGCTGAACAAGCCCGCTCAGCTCAATTGGAAGAGACGATGGTTCAGGTGGAAGGGCAGAGCTTCCCGCAAAGAATCCTGCAGGTCATTCCAACTAATCCCTTCTTGGACTTAACTGGTCAGCGCCCGACATCTACGATTGCAACAGTCATTTTTGCTGCTTTCGTCGGGATTGCGGCTATTGGAGTGCGCAGGAAGGCGCCGGAGGAATTTGCGACATTTGAGAAAATCGTTGATGCTCTTTATAAAATCGTCATGCGCGTCGTTACCTTAATTCTTCGGCTCACTC
The DNA here is from genome assembly GCF_002946355.1 of Pradoshia eiseniae. Taxonomy (NCBI): domain Bacteria; kingdom Bacillati; phylum Bacillota; class Bacilli; order Caryophanales; family Bacillaceae; genus Pradoshia; species Pradoshia eiseniae. The sequence continues at coordinate 206,646 of NZ_PKOZ01000005.1, read as the reverse complement.
CATACGGCATCCTTGCCTTGATGGCGAATACAATCGCAAACACAAACATGGATGGAATCATTGAGCTTTCAAGGTTTGTTATTGCGTCCTATGTTGCCTTAATTGCGATGTTCCTTGTTCATTTAGTTATTTTGAGCCTATCAGGATTAAGCCCGCTTCAATATTTGAAGAAGATGGGACCGCTAATGACATTTGCGTTTACATCCCGCTCTAGTGCAGCTGCCATTCCAATCAATGTGGAAACGCAAACAACTCAATTCGGAAATTCAAGAGGGATTGCCAATTTCGCCGCATCACTTGGCGCATCCATTGGACAGAACGGCTGTGCCGGAATTTATCCAGCGATGCTTGCTGTGATGATTGCACCCGATCCGCTTGATCCAGTCTTCTTGATTCAGCTAGTCATCATTGTGGCCATTAGTTCATTCGGTGTAGCCGGTGTTGGCGGCGGTGCGACATTTGCGGCCTTAATCGTGTTATCAAGCATGAATTTGCCAATCGGGATTGCGGCGCTCTTGATTTCGGTTGAACCGCTCATTGATATGGGGCGGACTGCGCTGAATGTCAGCGGTTCAGTTACAGCTGGTCTTGTGACAGGACGTGTGACTGGCGAGCTTGATAAAGAAGTCTATGCAAGTGAGAAAACAAAAATGGAATCATTTGAAGCATAAGGATGTGCATCTGCACATCCTTTCTTCTTCCCAGGAGGAAAAAGATGATTCAAGTCGAATACTATATGGGTATGGAATAGTGTGAAGTGGAGGTATACTACTATGGAAAAGAAAATCATTCAAACAGCGAAGGCTCCAAGTGCGATTGGTCCTTATTCACAAGCGATTGAGGCAAACGGGTTTATCTACACATCAGGCCAGCTTGGATTAGACCCGGAAACCGGGGAATTGAGAAGCGGGATTCGTGAGCAAACCCAGCAGGCATTAAAGAATGTTCAAGCCATCTTGAGTGAGGCAGGGATAAGCCTTGATAATGTAGTAAAAACAACTGTGTACCTGCAAGACATGAACGATTTTGCCACCGTTAATGAGATTTATGCGATTTATTTTAATAGCTCTCTCCCGGCAAGGAGCGCGATTGAAGTCGCACGTCTGCCGAAAGACGGGCTTGTAGAAATAGAAGCAATTGCGGTAGTATGATAATATAAAGGGCCAATAGGGCTCTTTTTTATGACCCGTAAACAGAGAGAGGGGGTATAAATATGCCAAAAGGAACAGGAAAAGTCATCGGACAAAACAAAAAGGCCTATCATGATTATTTTATTGAAGAAACCTATGAGGCAGGAATTGTCCTTCAAGGAACAGAAATCAAGTCCATCCGAAATGGCCGAGTGAACCTGAAGGATTCATACGCGAGAATTATTAATGGCGAGGTCTTTCTAATGGGAATGCACATCAGCCCCTATGAGCAAGGAAACCGCTACAATCATGATCCGCTGCGTGTGAGAAAGCTTTTGCTCCACAACAAGGAAATTTCCAAGCTGATCGGTCAAACGAAGGAACAGGGCTATGCTCTTGTGCCATTGAAGCTATACTTAAAAAATGGCTTTGCGAAGGTATTAATTGGTCTTGGTAAGGGTAAAAAGAATTATGACAAGCGCGAGGATCTGAAGAAGAAGGAAGCAAAACGCGAAATCGAGCGTGCTTTCAAGGAACGTCAGCGTTAACCATCAAATTGGTGTTAAGCCCAAGTTCTTACAATTGAATTTCACGCTCGTTGTGATATAATAATTCATGTACCGTAATTGAATAGAAGCTAAGCAAACAAGCTTAGAGCTTCTTCATTTTCGTACGCTCCACATTCTTAATGAGGGGACGTTACGGATTCGACAGGGGTAGTTCGAGCTTATGTTGCGAGTCGAGGGGATCGGCCTCGTTAAAACGTCACAGCCTATAACTGGCAAACAAAACAACAACCTAGCTTTCGCTGCCTAATAACAGTCGATAGCTGTTCCTCCCTCCATCGTCCATGTGGTAGGGTCAGGGACTCACTTTAAGTGGACTACGCCGGATCTCGCCGTCTGAGGGAGAAGGAAGAGAACAACCAGACTAGCTGCCCGGAAGCCTGTCGATAGGCCGAAGGAACAGCGAATTGCCAATATATCGACTACACTCGTAGAAGCATAAGTGCCGTTATCTTTGGACGTGGGTTCGACTCCCACCGTCTCCACCAATACATAGTTTTGGTGGTTTTTTATTTTTGTGCAGCTATAAATGTTTTTATCGATTGGATAGTATATTTAAAGGCAGAAATGTTAGCTTAACCCTAACATTTCTGCCTTTTTCATTTCATGCAAAGTTCGTAGGACAGGGACTGAAGAGATAGCAAGTCCCTGTCCTGTTTTTTATGCCGAAAACAACACATAAATCTTATTTATAATATTTCCAACATGTTCACTTGTCTGGATTAAGAATGTGAATCCTTAAAAATCCTTATTCTATCCCTTTAATAAGCCCTTCCATCATCCCCTCATCCATCGGACCAACAATCTTCTTGGCAATAACGCCTTCTGTATCAATAACATAGCTTGTGGGAATGGTGATTGCTTGATATTGCTTGCCGATTTGACCATCTTCATCGAGCGGGACGGTGAATGTTAGCTCGTAATCTTTGATGAATTCATGGATGCCGTCTATTCCATGATCCATATTCGTAAGATTGACGGCTATGATTTCAACGCCTTCTTCTTTGTTCTCTGCATAGAATTTTTGCATATGAGGCATTTCAGCTTTGCAGGGCGGGCACCATGTTGCCCAGAAATTGAGGATAACCTTTTTCCCTTTGTAATCTGACAAATTCATCTTTTTACCATCAAGTGTGGATAGTCTAAAATCAGGTGCAGGCTTTCCTTCCTTGGCAAGAGCGGAAGTTGAATCCTCGGTTTTACTTGTTTTTACTCCGTTTGTACGATCATTGTTGTCCTTTAATGGGTTCCATAAATTGACGACTACGATGGCGACAGCCAATAGAAAGATTGCGACCGATAATCTATTTTTGTTCAAATCTTTTCACCGCCTTTGGAATTTAGGCTGCTGTGATCCCGAATAGCCAGGATAGATAGGATGATCGCATGCGCTTAATCGTTCTCAATACCCCATCTTCTTCATTCAAGCGTGTGATGTAATACCATATTCCTGCAAAGGGCCGGTGCCTCTATTAAACATAACGTTATATTTTCTGTCTAATCTCTTAAGAACATCATATCAAGTTCAGGTTTTTTCTGAGTAGAATAAATACTCATCAATCCCTTTTAAGTGTCTTAAAGGCGGTCATAATACAAAATCAAAACTCATAAAAATACTTTATGACTGTACAGGTGAATGGGGAGAGTAGATGAATCAATTGGCCTTGATTCTTAAAGAACTAAGTCAAACAGAACTGGAAAGTGTTTTGGTTACGATTATTCATGTGGAGGGTTCTGCTTATTTAGGAGAAGGCACCAATATGTTGATTAAAGAAGATGATACAGTTGTAGGAATGATTAGCCCTGGATGTTTAGAAGAAGATGTTATCCTGCAGGCAAGAACGGTATTTAAGGATAAAAATTCAGAAACTCTTGTATATGATATGGCTGATTCAGAGGGATGGGGTGTTGGGAATGGATGTAATGGCACGCTTCATCTCATTCTTCAATATATTGATGAAGAGTTGAAGCGGAATCTATTAAGTATCTTGACCAACATGAATAGAGGATTATATACAATACACCGGATGTTTTTAAATGAACGATATGAAGTGGACTATTCTACCTTCCGAAGTTCGGCTCATCAGCCTAAAATAGCTGATAATCATAAACTCCAATTTGATGGGTCTGGATACATATTTACCAATATCATTGAACCAAAAACTCGACTGATTATCTTTGGAGCAGGTGTAGATGTTAAACCATTGGTTTCGATGGCTTCCGCTTGTGGTTTTCATGTCATATTGGTTGATTCAAGACCATTATTATGTAATGAACGAAATATCCCAGGGGCGCATCAATATGTCACCATAAACCTCAAGGATGCTATTCAAGATTTGGATATCAAAAGGAATGATTTCGTTGTTCTTATGACCCATCATTTCTTAAATGACAAGAAAATCGTTCAAGAGCTACTGAGAAAAGAAATCGATTATATAGGGATAATGGGCACGAAGGAACGGTCAAAAAAGCTTTTTGGCACATCTATTCCTGACAATGTTTATACGCCAATTGGTTTATCCATCGGTGCTGAAGGTCCGAATGAAATAGCGGTTAGTATTATGGGAGAATTGATAAAAATCCGGTATGAAAAGAGACTGCCAAATTGAAAATGACTGGTATATATTTAGCTGCCGGCAATAGCTTGCGTATGGGAAGAGAAAAATTATCTTTGCCGCTTGGCAAAAAAAGATTGGGCATGTGGGCATTAGAAAAAGCCGTCCAGTCGAATCTTGATGAGATTATCGTGATTTCGAATCAAGCAAATTACCAGCATTATAAAAATATCGATAATAAGAAGCTGAAGGTAGTAGAGCTTTCAGGGAACAACAAATCGGAATCTATAAAAGCAGGATTGGATTTGGCTATTACACTACATTCGGATGCTGTGATGATTATACTCGCTGATCAGCCTTTTATTTCCTCTAAGATGCTAAATCGATTAATGGCCATCTATAAACAAGATATAACGAAGGCTTTTGTTGCTCCAACCTTTAAAGGGAATATAGGTCCGCCTATACTGATATCCAAAATACTATTTCCTGATTTATATAAACTAGAGGGAGACCAAGGTGCTAAACAAACCCTGATTGATAAAAGGCAAGGGGGAATATTAGTGCCTTTTGATGATGAAACAATATTTATGGATATCGACAGAAGAGATGAATATTTATCTTGGGAGAGAAATATAGAATCAATGAATCCTGATGAATTATACGAATAAAGGAGTGGGATATGAACATCATTGGCCAAAGCGTCATCCGTAAAGATGCTTGGAATAAGGTGACAGGGAAAGCGATGTATACCGGAGATTTAGAGACAGGGAATGTCTTATATGTTCAAAAGCTGATCAGTCCCTATGCACATGCATTAATCGTAGACATAGATATCAGCAAGGCAATGCTTATGCCGGGAGTTCACAACATTGTAACCGGAGGGAACCTGCCTCTTACTGGGGAGGAAATTAGAGATCGTTATCCTATTGCCTTTCAGAAAGTTCGTTACCATGGTGAAGTGATTGCCTTAGTTGTCGCAGATACACAGAAAATGGCCAAGGCTGCGGCTGATTTAATCAAGGTTATCTATGAACCCTTAGAAGTTGTGAACTCTCCAACCGAGGCACTTGAAGAAAATGCGCCAATCCTGCATGAACAATTAGGAGAGTATGAGAAAATCCCAGATGTTATACCAAAACCAGGGACAAATATTGCTAACCATTCAAAAATCAGAAAAGGCAAAAAGGAGAAGGGTTGGAGGGATAGTGAAGTCACTGTCGAACAGGTTTTTTCCTTCAACCCATCTGACCATGCTGCTATGGAAACAAGATGTTCCTTAGCGGAGATTACGGGGGAAGGCGAAGTAATCATTCACTCATCTTCACAGGCGCCTTTCATGATTAAACGATTGATCAGTGAGTACTTCCATGTAGATGTAGGCAAAGTGATTGTCCATACTCCATTAGTCGGAGGAGCATATGGAGGGAAGGCATCCATTCAGCTGGAATTGTTAGCGTATATTGCTTCAAAGGCAGTCGGCGGCAGAAAAGTCAAGATCATAAATAGTCGTGAAGAAGATATGCTGACCTCTCCGGGACATATAGGCCTTGAGGCCAAGGTGAAATTAGGAGCGACACGAAATGGATTGCTTAAAGTAGCTGAGATTACCTATTTATGGGACGGAGGGGCCTATTCCGACAAAGCGACAGATTTAAGCCGGGCTGGTGCAGTTGATTGTACGGGTCCGTATCATATCGAAAATATTTATTGTGACTCACTATGTATGTACACAAACCATCCATATGCAGCTCCCTTCCGAGGGTTTGCTCACTCGGAGGTTTTATTTGCATTTGAGCGAACCATGGATGCCTTAGCTCTCAAATTAGGAGCAGATCCGCTTGAGCTTCGCCAAATAAATGCCATCAAACCCGGCGATAAAACCCCTACCCAAGTTCAGCTTAACAGGAGTACAGTCGGTAATCTTCCCGGATGTATAAAAGAACTGAAGAAAATAATGAATTGGGAGGAAGGGAGCTATAAGCGAATAAGCAAAAGCCGAATAATAGCCAAGGGAATATGCTGCATATGGAAAAACTCAACCATTGATCCGAATGCAAGTTCTGGGGCGATACTGACCTTCAATCCTGATGGGAGTGTCAATGTAAATTCTGGTGTGGTGGAGATTGGTACTGGTACAAAAACGATCCTGGCACAAATGGTTTCCGATCAATTAAAAATAGATATAAACCGGGTGTACGTTCAAATGGATGTCTTAACCAACAGCACACCGGAGCATTGGAAGACCGTGGCGAGCAGGGGAACGCTTATGGCGGGCAGAGCGGTAAGCATGGCCTGTCAGGATGCAATTAACCAGCTGAAAAGGCTTGCTTCCATAGTATTAAAGGCTCCGGCAGAGGATATGGAAATCCGAAATGAAACGGTTTATTGGAGGGAAGATCCTGCTCACAGCCTATCCTATAAAGAGCTTTCCTATGGATATTCCTATGCAAATGGGAGTGCAATAGGGGGTCAAATCATTGGCCGCGGCCATTATATTATTCCGGGCATTACAACGTTGGATAAGGAAACAGGGGCTGGGAAACCAGGTCCTGAATGGACGGTTGGAGCCCAGGGAGTAGAAATAGAGTACAATCCAATCAATCATCGATATAAGATTCTTAAGGCCTTTTCGGTGATTGATGCCGGAAAAGTACTGAATCAAAGAATGGCAGAAGGACAAGTGATGGGTGCCATGAGTATGGGAATTGCATTCGCAGGCAGGGAAACTTTTCATTTTGATGTAATGGGCAGAGTACTGAATCCACAGTTAAGAACGTATAGGCCTTTGCGCTATGGAGAAAATCCGCAGTATATATGCCGCTTTTTAGAAACCCCTCATGAAGAAGCCTCCTATGGGGCCAGAGGATTGGGGGAACATGGCTTGCTTGGTATGCCAGCTGCACTTGGGAATGGTTTGTCCCTAGCTGCCAGCACCTCTTTAAACGAATTGCCTTTACTTCCTGAATTGATTTGGCGGAAAGTGACCGAGGAGGCAATGCCATGATTGCCTTTAATTTTGATTACTACGAACCGGTAAAGATAGAAGACGCCACCGGATTATATAGAAACATAAAAAAAGACGGAAAGACTCCGATATATCTTAGTGGTGGTACGGAGATTATTACTTTAGGCAGATTAAATTTAATCAAGCCAGATGCCGTCATTGATATTAAGAAGATTCCAGAATGTCATCAATTCAGGATGGATCAGCATCATTTGATAGTAGGTGCAGCAACTAGGTTAAATGAATTTGAAAATAACAACTCATTTCCGCTATTATCAAGCGTCACAAAAGAAATAGCGGATCATACCTCGAATAATTCCATTACCCTTGGCGGTAATATATGCGGACAAATCTTTTATAGGGAAGCTGTTCTTCCCTTTTTACTCGCTGATAGTATATGCATAACGGCCCGGATCTCTGGTTTGAGAAAAAGGAATATCAATGAAATGTTCAATCAGCATTTACTGCTAGAGGAGGGTGAGCTTTTAGTTAGTTTAGCCACTAAAAAAGAATATGTTGAATCCAATTCAATCAGCATCAAAATCCGACAGCAATGGAACACGGGATATCCATTAATTACAGTAGCAGCTCTAAATAAAGATGGATATATCCGGTTCGCCTTTAGCGGGCTCTGTCCGTTTCCGTTTCGTTCAGAGCCTATGGAGGAAGTCCTAAACAATCATAATCTTTCGATGCGGGAGAGAATAGGAGCGGCACTGCCATTAATCCCCGGTCCCATTTTAAATGATGTTGAGGGCTCAAGTGAATATAGATTATTTGTCCTGGAAAATACATTGACTACAATCCTAAAAAAGCTTGGTGGTGAGTAGATTGAATCCTAAACCGAAAAAGCAGAAATATCCTATAGAATTATTAGTCAATAATCAACGATATGATAGAGAAGTTGAAGCAACTGAACTATTACTGGATGTTTTGCGTCATAAAATTGGCTTAACCGGTGCTAAGCCAGGCTGCCTCAATGGAGACTGTGGCGCTTGCACCGTGATGGTTGACAAGCGGCCGATAAAGTCATGCTTAATGCTGGCTATAGAAGCAAAGGAGAAGGTCATTACAACGATAGAAGGGCTTCATCATAAGCCGATTCAAGAAGCATTTGTCACTCATTTTGCTTTCCAGTGCGGATATTGTACACCCGGTTTTATTATGAATTGTCAAGCTCTATTAGAGGACGATCCAAACCCTTCTGATGATAAAATCAAATCATGGCTCTCCTCCAATATATGCCGATGTACAGGATACGCTGAAATTGAAAAAGCGATTAAATCGGTCATCCATCCCGATTAGGTGAGTGACAATATAGCAACGGATGAATATGATGTATTCACAGGGTGTGATCATCATGCAAAATAATATGGATGATTCAAATAATGCAAACAAAAGGGGGATATATGCGTTTCAGCGCAGTATCGATATAATCACCGCCATATTATTATTGACTAATCAAATAACCATTGAAGGCATATTTATAAGACCCAGAAAGTTTTCTATATCTGTTGGAGGACCATTATTTGGCGGAACCAGGGTTGTCCCAAAAGACAATTGGGCAATAGAACAGGATATTCTAGATTTGATCCATATTTTTTTAGCCATTCTATTACTTTCCGATAAAATAACGATAACAGGTATATTTATTACATCAGCTGAATTTACCGTCACTGTATCTGGTCCCATCTTTGGCTATACTAGAACAGTGCCATCCACTCTTATGCTTGAAAATTATCAGTCATTTTATTCGGCTGTAAAAGAGCATTATATTGTACCGCCAGAATTATTATCCAATTTAATGAGGAATGATGGAAATGGACAATGTTAATAAGGAAGCCGAAAAAAGTATCATATCTGGAAGGTTTTTAATCGCTTTGCCAATTATTCTTTTTATATACTTTTTCACAAGGCAAGAATCAGAAGGTGTATAAGGGAATGGATTATTATCAGCGCATGTTAATGTGTGAAATTATATTGAATTAAGAAAATGCAGTTTGGTATATAGAAGTCAATTAATGTTAATGAGGTATTAAGCTATTCCATTATGGGGGCAATAATCCTAGAGGATTATCGCCCCTTTTTTGTGTTAAGTTTTTTTATGGAAGACAGAGGCGGTTTTAAAGAAGGAGGGACCTCGCAAAATAAAGTTAGATTCGCGCTCTTGAAATCTCATATTAGCCTATTTCTATCATCAGAATCATCATATTGACAAAATAGATAGCAAGCTATATTGTTAGTAAAGTTGACTATATAAGTGAGGGATTAACATGGCGAATTCTGGTCAAGAACCTGTTGTGCTAACACATTTAAAGATGGTGGAGCACCTTGCTAAACGGATTGGTGATGAACATTTGAAGCAAATCGGTTTAACGCAAAGTCAGGCAGATGTGATTATATTGCTTGCGCATGAATCAGATAAAGTCTTTCATCAACGTGATATTGAACGTGCATTAAATTATACAAATCCGACCGTTACGGGATTGTTAAACAGGCTGGAGCAAAAGGATTTTATCGTTCGTCAGGTAGACCCCGATGATTCAAGAGCTCGAATTATTAAGTTAACGGATGCTGCTTTAGATGTTTTGGAAGAAATTTATCGAAGTATTCGTCAAACAGAGCAAATGATACTAGAAGGGTTTTCGAAAGAAGAGATGGACATACTAATGCCATTCATGTCTCGAATGGCCAAGAATGCTTTGCGTCATGTGTAATCATGCATTTTTTCGCACTTATATAGCACGAGCTATATGATTTAGAAGGAGTTAAGTTATGCAACAAAAATATTTAAAAAATGCTGGGTTAATCGCATTGATTACCATTCTATCGATGATTCCGCCATTATCGACTGACTTATATATGCCAGCATTACCAGAGATGACGGCTTATTTTCATACAACGTCTACATTAATGAGCTTTACGATGACAGTCTTCTTTATATTCATGGCAATCGGTATTTTAATTTTAGGGCCGATGAGTGATAAATATGGCCGTAAACCTGTGTTGATTGCAAGCATCTCTATTTCGTTAATTTTCTCTGCCGCTTGTGCCTTCGCTCCAAATATTCTACTGCTAATTCTTGCCCGTGGTGCTTCTGCATTTGGTGCTGGCGGTATGGTAGCCATTTCTACTGCTCTGATCAGAGACAGTTATGAGGGCAAAGCCATGTCAAAGGTACTGTCTGTTACACAGGCATTTATGTTAATTGCCCCTATGCTGGCACCTGTATTAGGAGCCCTTATTTTAGAGGTGGCTGATTGGAAGATGACGTTTATTGTATTGGCTGCTTTAACAGGCGTTTCGCTTGCAGGAGCCTTCTTATTAGAAGAAACGTTACCAGTGAAGGAACGTACGCAAAGCAGCACGCTTCAATCAATTTTAGGATTAAGAAAAGTAGCGAAAAATCCTAATTTCACAAGCTTATTACTAGTAGGTGCAATCATTGCTGCACCATTCATGGCGTACTTAGCCCTTGCGTCTTATATCTATATAGATGGTTTTGGCGTTTCGGAAACAACATTCAGTATGTATTTCGCGCTTAACGCCGCAGCCTCAATTTTAGGTCCGGTCATGTACATGAGATTTGGCGCCGGCTCAGTGAAGAAAGCAATCAATGCTGGTATTATCGTATCCATTATTTCTGCGGTATTAATTTTAACTGTAGGAGATGTCGCTCCAATCATTTTCTTATTGTCCTACATCCTTTACTCTGTTGTAACGTCCTATTTCCGACCGTTGATTTCAGATTTATTATTATCCGCAACGAAGACAGATGTCGGAGCAGCATCTTCTGTCATGAACTTCGGATTTACAGTTATCGGAAGTATCGGTATGGTTGTCGGTTCCTTAGGATGGAGCAGTTATACAGGCGGATTAGGGATTACCATGCTAATCTTTATTTCTATAACCATCCTCGTTTGGCTCTTTGTTTTAAAAGCGAAATCTATCAAATTTGATTGGAAATAAAATCGTTCGGCATAACCTGTTATAAGGACTACTTTATTTAAAAAGCAATGGATTGTTCAGGTGCCTGAATCTTAGTAAAACGTTGTTGAGGACAAGCTCGTAAGCTTATCTTCAACAACGTTTTTTGTTTTATCGCTAAAATCCAATTCCCTTACGCCTGCAGCGATAGCATATGCTTAATCGTTCTCAATACCCCGTCTTCCTCATTAGAGCGTGTGATGTAATTCGCTGCATCTTTAACTTCTTGCACAGCATTTCTGACGGCGAAGCTGTATTCGGCACAGGCCATTAGCTCGATATCGTTGTATGTATCACCAAAGACCATTGTTTCTTCAGGTTTGACATTCAACAACTCCTGTAAATGTGTCACGGTTGTCCCTTTGTGGACATTGACATTCGTGATATCAATCCAGGAAACCTCGGAAGCAACAATATAAGCTGAATGGAAAAATGGAGATAGTTGCTCCCTTGTTTCCATACATCGTTTTTGCGGATCGTGGATGGTTATCTTGATAAAATCTTCTTTTAGCTCTCTGAAATCTGATACTTGCCTTACATGTGTATACGATTTGCGGATGATTGCGGCTTCTTCAGCTGATAATGTATTCTTGATGACAGCGCCTGTTTGTGTGCAAGCGATAATCGAGTGGTCTGGGCTTAATTCCTCTAGCTTTTGGATGATTTTCTGCCCTAATTCATTACTTAGGAGTGATTCGTAGATAAATTCCCCGTTATGCTTGATTCTAGTCGCACTATCACCAATAATCCACAGGTCCGCTGCATCCTCGCCAAATAGCTCCTCCACTCGTTCACATTGCTTACCGGTGACGGGTGCGAAGAACACATTTTTCTCTTTCATGAGCTGCTTGACTTCCTTAAATAGCTCCCGGTTGAAGTCACCGCTGTTATTTAAGAAAGTTCCGTCCATATCAGTTAACACTAATTTAATCATTTGAACCCCTCCGCTGATGATATTCTGCTTCTAAATTTTACGATAGCACGAGAAAGCAATAGGGGATAAGCATTGTTGTTATTTCCCGCCCTTTATATTATATATCATCTTAACGTGTGTATTTCTCCAAGAGTCTATTAATATCACAACTATTCTACCTCTGTATTCCCTTCTTGTTACCTGCTGTTGGTAAGTGATTCCCTTAAAGAAATTCGTGATGAATTAAGGGGGAATAATAGGTCAATTAGTTTATTTATTGTTTCACTAGCAATTTGATGCCGATCCAGTAGCTACCGTCAATGGCGGTATTTTTTGTTTATGTAATGTAAGCAGCTCTGTGATTTTCATTCTCCATATTCTTATGTGCCAAATAAATTTTAGTCATTTCTTACCCATAAGGATTATAAATTAGAAAGACAAGTTTATGGCGTACTCTACAATAGCCTATGAATTTAATTTAGGAAGATAGGAGGAATGGAAATGAAGAAGGGATTCCTATATCTAGTGATGCTTACGGTCATTGTGGTCACTGCAGCGTGCGGACTGAATAATAATAGTGATGGTGAAAAGAATGCGCTTCAAAAAATTAAAGAGCAGGGAGTTATAAATGTAGGAATTGAGGGGGCTTATCCGCCTTTCAACTTTTATAATAGCTCAAATGAACTGGAAGGTTTCGATGTAGACATCACGAATGAAATTGCAAAACGCATGGATGTTAAGGTGAATTTCGTTGCAACCCCTTGGGATTCCATTATTGGAGGTCTGCTATCCAATAAGTATGAAATCATTATTTCCAGCATGGCCATCACGGAAGAGCGGAAGGAGAAGGTAGATTTCACTGAGCCTTATTATAGAACGGGAGCTCAGCTATTTGCGCCAGCTGACACGGGGATGAAGGATGCCAAAACAGATTTAAAAGGCAAGAAAATAGGCGTGGTAACGGGGACAACCTTTACCCAAGAGGTGGAGAAGCTTGGCGGTGAACCGGTCCTTTATAAGTCAGACTTATTATCCTTTCAGGATATGGCTAATGGCCGGATTGACGGAGCCATCACCGATAAGGCGGTAGGAGGAAACATCATCGTCGAAAACGATTATGATGCAGTGGCTGTGGGCGATATTTTATACGATGAAGTCGCTGGTATTACGGTGAATAAGGATGAAAAGGAATTAGTGAAAGAGATTGATCGCCATATTAAAGAGATGGTGAAGGATGGAACGTATGCGGACATCAGCAAGAAATGGTTCGGGACAAGTATTTATGAATAGAGGGAGAGATCAATATGCTGGACTTTAGCTTAGTCGTCGATTATCTCCCCTTCATGATTGAAGCCACATGGGTCACGTTGAAAATTTCCATCCTTTCAACGGCCGTGGGACTGGTTTTGGGACTGGTTATCGCTTTGCTTAAGATATCAACGATTTCAGTCTTCGTTCATATCGCTAATTTTTATTTATGGATTATTAGAGGGACGCCAATGCTTGTGCAGCTATTTTTAATCTATTATGGTTTGCCTCAAATCGGGATTGAGCTGACACCAATGGCAGCAGCGGTAGTAGCTTTAGGAATCAATTCTGCCGCCTATATCGCTGAGATTTATCGAGGGGGCATAATGTCGATCTCTAAAGGGCAAATAGAGGCTGCAGAATCATTGGGGATGGGCTATTTGTTGAGAATGAGAAAGATTATCCTGCCGCAGGCACTGCGTGTATCCGTGCCGTCATTAGGAAACCAGGCTATTATGATGCTGAAAGATTCTTCTTTAGCCTCTTTAGTGACGGTCTCAGAATTATTGATGGTATCACAGCGTTACGCCGCGTCAAACTATGCATTTATCGAGTTTTACGTAGTGGCAGCAGCTTTTTATCTTCTATTAACAACCGTTTTCACGTTTATTTTGAACAGGGTAGAGAAGAGGATGTCAGTGGGGGAAGTGTAGAAAAGAATTATACCTTGGGGGATAAGTGGGGATGGATATTACTAATCTAAGTTCCGATGTGATGATTGAAATGGTTGACGTTCATAAGCAGTTTGGCGATTTAGAGGTGATTAAAGGAATTGATCTAACGATTCAAGCAGGAGAGGTGGTTTCCGTTATCGGTTCTAGCGGATCAGGGAAAAGTACCTTGCTGAGATGCATAAATAACCTCGAAAAAATCACGAGCGGGAAAATCATCGTGGATAAGATTCCCTTGAATGATCATAAAGCGAATATTGCCCATATAAAAAGAGAGGTTGGAATGGTCTTTCAGCAGTTTAATCTGTTTCCCCATATGACTGTATTAGAGAACATTACTGTGGCACCCATTCATGTATTAAAGCGGCCAAAAAAAGAGGTTGAAGAGGAAGCGGTGAAGCTGCTCAAAAAGGTCGGATTAGAAGAGAAGAAAAATGACTATCCGAAAAAATTATCTGGCGGCCAGCAGCAAAGGGTAGCGATTGCACGGGCACTAGCTATGCGCCCAAAAGTGATGTTATTTGATGAACCGACATCTGCTCTAGATCCTGAACTTGTAGGGGAGGTTCTGCAGGTCATAAGAAAAGTGGCAGAGGAAGGAATGACCATGGTGGTTGTCACACATGAAATGAATTTTGCCAAAGAAGTGGCTGATCGGGTTGTCTTTATGGCTAATGGACGTGTTGAAGAGCAAGGTATTGCTAAAGAAGTTTTGGTGAATCCCAAAAGTGAGAAACTAAGAGCATTTCTAGGATATAGCTCATAAGGAAAATGAATCTTCGCCGATATCCTTCCCTCTCCTTATACAATGAGGCTCTGAATAACCGCTGTTCAGAGCTCAGCTTTTTGAAAAGATTTTCCGCAGGTTTAACCCATACGCCCCTAGGAGAGCTAACCCAATTGCTATATGCGCGTCCTCGATTGCCTTCATTGAAAAGAACCAATTGCTCTCTTTCCTTCTATCTGAAAACTATATTAAAATTATTAATAGCCTAATATTCATTCGTATTTAGTAGATTGCATCGGAAAGGAACCTATATATGAAGCGTTTAAATGAAATCTATAATCATCAAAAATTTTCGTTGAGCAAGGTGTCTTATTTGGAACCTGTTTTCAACAGTCAACCAGTCCTCCTAACGGAAGCAACATTTCTTGAGAGAAAGGACAAGCTTCTCCAAGCGATGAAGGATAGGGGTATTAGTCTTGTGTTTGTTTATGCAGACCGGGAGCATGGCGGAAACTTTGAGTATTTGACAGGGTTTATACCGCGCTTTGAGGAGGCGTTATTAGCGGTGGAGTCGAATGGGGAGGCAACGTTATTCCTTGGGAATGAAAACTTGAAGATGGCTCCCTATTCTCGTATGGAGGCTAGGCTGGTACATGTTCCGTATTTTTCTTTGCCGAATCAGCCGATGGAGAATGATCGTGGATTGAAAGATATTATCGGTGATGCAATTGATTTTAGAGGGAAAACAATAGGGGTCGTCGGATGGAAGGTATTCACAAGCCGCTTTGAGGATAACCGACACTTATTTGACATCCCTTCATTTATCGTGGATGTTTTTAGAAATCTGGCGAGTGAGCAAGGTAGTGAAGTTGTGAATGCGAGTGAGTTGTTCATGGGAGAGAACGGCGGAATCAGAACAATCAATAATGCCAATGAGATTGAGCATTATGAGTATGGTTCAAGCCTTGCATCTGATTGTGTATTGGATGTCCTGGATCAAGTCGAAGTTGGCAAGACAGAGATGGAGCTGGCCTCATCCTTATCAAGATTCGGGCAGCCGCATAATGTGACAGCCATTTGCGCAACGGGAGACCGGTTTACGGATGCGGTCATTTATCCGCGGAATAAGGCAGTCGAGCTTGGGGATAAGTTCTCAGCAACAACTGGCTATAAGGGAGGATTGGCCAGCAGGTCTGGATATGTAGTGAATAATACAGCGGAGCTTCCGAAGGAGGTTCAAGATTATCTTGAAAGAGTCGCGATTCCATATTATGCGGCCATCGTAGCCTGGCTGGAGCAAATTAAAATAGGGATGACGGGCGGAGAGTTATATGAGGTGGTCGAAGAGGTGCTTCCAAAGGAAATGTATCACTGGCACTTGAACCCGGGTCATTTGACTGCTGATGAGGAATGGCTATCTTCTCCAATTTATCCGCAATCGAATACCGAATTAAAGAGCGGAATGCTCCTGCAAATCGATATCATCCCCTCTGTCCAAGGGTATTCAGGAGCGAGCGCTGAGACGGGAATTGCCTTGGCAGATGAGAGCCTGCGGACGAAAATTAAGGAAAGCTGCCCGGGATTATGGCGACGAATCTTGAAAAGAAGAGCCTATATTGAACAAGAGCTTCATATTAGTCTTCATCCGGAGGTACTGCCACTCTCCGATACGGTTGGATACTGCCGTCCATATTTGCTGAATAAGGAAAAAGCGCTATTATTTATGCCTCGTTAATGTGGAGTGGCTGAATATGTTCCCCAATCCGGATGATTGTCCAGCCCCCTATACGACCGTGCATGACTTAAGGAGGGGGCTTTGGGTCCAAATTAAAATGACGGTGCTATTATGACAGCTTCATGTTTAGTATAAATGCTTAGGATGGATAAGTCCTAGGCATTATCATTATTCTTTAACGTGAAGCTAGATTTCTAATCATAAAACCTGCTCTTCTTATTCCCTCGACTCCGACAACGCTTCCGATCATTCCTATTAGGATACTTGAAGAGCAAAATTTACATAAGTAGTACAGACCAGTCCCTGTGAGCATATCCAATAGGAAGAATTGCTTGATGGCGGAACTTTCAATTAGATAAAAAACGAATTGGCTTTGTTCGGTTTTTATTTTCACGTTGAGCACGCACCTGTCTTTTATTGTTAAGGTACGCTTGATAAGGATTGTATGATGCCATTTTTCATTTCTTTTTTGTTTTCAGTTGGAGACCATTACATCTCTGCTGGTTACATTTAACGGCTGTCCGGATTCTTTCCGTACTTTATGATAGAGAGGGAGGTAGATGTGGCGTGGAAAGAATGCAGAGAGAACGGGAAACGATTGTCGCCATGATTGAGATGTATTGCAAGCATGAGCATAAGCAGATGGAACTATGCGAGAGTTGTGCAGAATTAAAGGATTATGCGCTATTCCGGTTGAGTAAATGTCCTTTCCAGGAGAAGAAGCCGGCTTGCCAGAATTGCAAGATTCATTGCTATAAGCCAGATATGAAGGCGCAGGTAAAGGATGTCATGCGAAAAAGTGGTCCTAGAATGATTTGGTCACATCCGTATTTTGCTATTATGCATATAGTCGATACATTCCGAAAGGCACCGGATTTGCCGAAAAGGACCAAAAAGAATTCGTGATTTCGACTTGCAAATATAGTATTTAATATGCAGGAATCCTGATTAGGGCCTATTCGAATAGGTCTTTTTTCTTGTCTGAA
The DNA here is from genome assembly GCF_002946355.1 of Pradoshia eiseniae. Lineage (NCBI taxonomy): Bacteria > Bacillati > Bacillota > Bacilli > Caryophanales > Bacillaceae > Pradoshia > Pradoshia eiseniae. The sequence goes on along the minus strand of NZ_PKOZ01000005.1, from coordinate 189,064 downwards.
ATGCATAAAAAAACAGAAGCAAAAAGCTTCTGTTCTCCTCATTAGGCATTCAACCATTAAACCGAAAAGCTGACATTCCTTTTACCTCTGTCTTGATGCGGAAAAGTCCGCCGGCATGCGGAAATTCATTCATATCCGTGTCATCGGCCCTGGCTGTTGTGATATAAAGTTCATCCAGATCAGGGCCTCCGAAGGTGCAGGAGGTAACATGCTTGGCCGGCACGGATATGGAAGATAGCTGGCGGCCGCTGTTTGGGTCCCATCGTGATACCTTTGATCCGCTATAATGGGCAATCCAGAGCATGCCTTCCTCATCAATGGTCATTCCGTCCGGGAATCCTTCATTCTCGGGAAACTGGATAATATCACGCGGGTTCGTGATAGTTCCTGTTTCAGCGTCATAATCATAGGCACAGACTTTCAAGGTTGGGGTATCGATATAATAAAAGGTGGTTTCATCTGGTGACCAAGCGAGCCCGTTCGAGTTTGTCACCTCGCTGATTTTCTTTTCTACCTCGAGGTTCGTATCCAGGCAGTAAAGGGCACATGTATGTTCCTTCCCCTCCAGATGGATAGAGCCTGCCCAGAAGCGGCCCTTTGGATCACATTTCCCATCATTGAAGCGATTACCCGGCAAATGGCTTTCCGGGTCAGCGATTGGTTCTAGCTGCTCTGTTTCAGGATCAAGGAAGAAAAAGCCGTCCTGCAGGGCAATAACCGTGCCGCCAGATGTCCTTGGGACAATGGTTCCAGGCATTTGATCGAGTTTAATCGTTCGATTGGTTTCTTTTCTATAATCATATATATGTAATTTCTTTCCCATGATATCTAGCCAATAAAGGACCTGTCTTCTATCGTCCCATGTAGGTCCTTCCCCTAGTATGGCCTTCTCATCAACTAGCAGTTCCAATTTACCTAACAAGCCTATCCCTCCAATAATTCGTATTCCGATATTTCTCTTTACCCTAATATTGTTCTCTTTAGTATCAGAATTGTCCTTCTTATCTATTTTGCTTGATAATTGGCATTTTTTAAGGATTGATAATGCAGAATTGCGAAAAATATAATAAGTGTATAACCATCAAGAAAGCAGGGATCTGTAATGTCAAACAAAGAAAAAACTTTAGGTTATGTTCGTGTAGTCGTAGGCGAAAGCGGAAAGGTTGCACATATTTGCCCGAATACGCTTCATCATCCAGATCCGGCTGAACAAGAGCGCCTGAATAAGGTCGTGACAGTTGAAATGCTGGATAAGCTTTTAGAAAATAATAGCTATGAAGATTGCCAGGTTTTAGTGATTTTCAGTGAAGATAAAGATGGTCTTGAAATTGCTCATTCTATGATGATTCAACCAGGATTCAAGAATTTCTGGCGTGAGAGAATCACCAAGAAAATGGAGAAACACTATACAAGCTTACGTGATGAAATTCATGTTCAGAGCCGTATTGATTTATGGGAAGAGACATATAAAGAATCTTTCGTTCCTACAAGGAACATAGGCTGATGAATAAGCAGCAGGCGAGAGCCTGCTGTTTTTCTTTATTCAAGAAAAGGCAGGAGAATATTCTCCTGCCTTTAGGGTTTATCAAATGTCCTCTTTTTCTTCCCCAAGCTCTTCCTCGATTTCCTCTATGACTTCAGCTTGAGCATCAATCAATGTTTGCTTGAGAGCATTGATGTTCTCGCAGATTAAAGAGTATTGTTCAGCCACTTTTTCAGAGATTTCTGCAGTCGCCGCTTTGTATTGTTCTGTAAGCTCTTCACTTTTTTGAGCAACGCTTTGCTTTAGCTCATTGGCTTTATGGCATATGTATTGGCCGCCTTCAGTAGATGCAAGGTCGCTGCGGAGCTCTTTCCCGCTCTTTGGTGCCAATAGAAGTGCGGCAGCTGCGCCAATCATGCCGCCGATCAATCCGCCAATAAGAAAATCTTTAGAATGAGAAGAGCGTGGTTCTGCGTATTTTTCTTTGTTGTTATATGTTGATTTTCCGGTAGTCTTAGCCATCTGTTATGCCTCCTTGATAATTGCGATTAGGCTTATCACTATAATTATTTGCGACAGAATTATGGCTGTAAATAGATAGATTCTTCCTTTTTCTCTATTAATCGTTATGGAAGATGATTAGAGCGGTTTCGACTTATTTCTTGGGAAATAGAAAGCTGCCGCCTGCTAAGGTGAGTTTTGCAATCTTCTATTTATTGTCACTGCCAGTTGTGAGAGAATATTCGTAATAGAAAGAATGGAGAGGGGGAAGGGAATGTATTTACAAATTAAAGAACCAACTAAAAGGATATCTGCTGACAGTGTACGAGTATGGCGCATTAGCAATCTGCTTGGCTATGGAATTACTTTGGTTCTTGCAGGAGCAGTCCTATATGCAGCGTACTATTATGATTGGAAAACATGGATTGCAGCCATTCTTACAATTGGCTTCATGCTGCTATTGGCAGCGGCCATTTGGGCTGTAGGCATTAAACCGTATTATTTGCAGAAGACATGGCGGTATGAAATTGATGAGCAATTTGCACAGCTGAAGTATGGCCGCTTTAAAGTGAGACATATCGTGATTCCGATGGCAAAGGTAGAATACGTTTCAACAAGCCAAGGACCATTCCTGCGAAAATATGGACTTTTCAATGTCGAAATTGGCACAACTACCTCAGATCATACAATTCCAGCCATACATCGTGATGAAGCCTATGCATTAAGAGAACAGATTTCGACTTATGCAAAGGTTAAGCTTGATGGGGAGAATGGGGTTGAAGAGGCCTGATGGAAGAGAAGAAACGGTATCATCCAGCTATTATTCTTTTTGAAATTGCTTCCTTTATAAAAAATAATTTCTTTTTGATCATTATCCTGTTTGTCATCAATATTGGTTCGACCTCCAAGTGGGTTGTTTGGGGACGATATGCGCTGATTGCGTATTTCTTTGGATATATAATCTATAGCCTATTGAAATGGTATATAGAAACATATGAGATTACGGGGGAGGCCTTCATTTTTAGAGAGGGGGTCTTTATCAAAAGTCAGCGTAATATCCCATTTGAACGCATTCAGGACCACCATTCAAAAGCGAATTTCCTGCATCAGCTTTTGGGGATTACTTCTTTGAAACTTGAGACGGGAACGAGTGATAAGGATGCTAATATATCTTTTCCAGCGATTTCCTTGCAGGAAGAGGCACGTATTCTTGAGTGTCTGCTAAAGAAGGAGAGAATGATAGAAGTCGACACGAAGCATGAGGAGGAGCGGGTTGTCTATTTTGAATCGACAAATAAGGATACGATAAAGGCGGCGTTCACTTCCTTTAGCTTTCTGGCGCTTTTTCCGCTCTTGCTCACCGGCTATTTCCAGCTTGATGAATGGCTGAATATTGAAGAAACCTCTAAACAGGTGTTGAATTATTTCGAACGAAATATCTGGATTTGGATTCCTTTGGTTTTGGTGACAGTAGCTGCTGCCTTTGCCGTGGGGTACTTGCAAACCCTGTTTAAATACGGGAACTTTGTCATTTCAGCTGATTCAGATCGTATTTATATTACAAGGGGCGTTTTCACGACAAATGCCTATTCCATCCAAAAGCCGCGAGTACAGGCTATCAAAATCCAGCAGTCATTGCTGAAAAGGATTTTTGGCATGGTGGAAATCAAACTTGTTAGTGCTGGACAGGAAATAATCGGAAATGAAACAGAGGTCAATTCTCTTTATCCATTCATGGATAAAAAGAAAGCCTATCAGCTAGTGAATCAATTATTGCCTGACTATCATATCGTCGAAAATATGCATCGCTTGCCGAAGAAGGTCCTTTGGCTGAGGCTGGTTAGGCCATATTATTTTACAGTGGCTGCCGCCATTATCCTGCTCTTTGTAAAGCGAGAATGGCTCTATGCGGCAGCGATTGTTCTTTTAGTTGAGGTCATCTTTCGTGTGATTGACTATTCGTTCACGAGCTATTTGAGGGAAGAGGAATATATACAAGTTCGAGAGGGAGGATTATACACACGGACAATCCATACGAAGTGGCGGAATCTGCAACAGATTGAAGTCAGCCATTCCTGGCTGCAGAGAAAGTTCGGAGTCACAACTATTCAATTTTATAATCGGGCAAAGCCTTTTCAGCTGACGCTTTTGATGGACCTATCAAAAGAAGAGGCGGAGGCATTTTATGAGCGCTTTTGCCGCCGTTCGGCTAAGCCGCGGCTCATAAGGCAGGAGGCAGTTTCCGAGGAATAACGATTGATATCTATTAAATGCAGGACAAGGCAGAAATTTCGTATGCCTTGTCTTTTTTTGTTTCTGGGCTTATTCGAAGTTCATGAGAATGAACTTTCCATTCCCGCATAGCATTACAGTGAAGAGTTAACTTCATTCATTCAGGAGGTGATGGTGGGAGAATGGTTTGCTCTCGAGCTCTACGGGACTATAGTATGCCTGGTTTGCCGAGGGTCCCTCTAAGAGTGGGGCGGCAAGTACATGTCTAATAGCATTTATTCCATTTTATTTATTGATTGTCGACACTTACCTTCCATGGGAACAGGCATTTAGAAAAATTAGGGGGGATAATGATGCGAAAGTTTTTTCAAAGGCTAGGCAGCTCGTTGATGCTTCCGGTCGCTGTCTTGCCAGCTGCCGCCGTTTTGCTCGGGATAGGGTATTGGATTGACCCAAATGGCTGGGGTGCTGGGAGCTCTGTTGCCGCTTTTCTAATCATGGCGGGTAAATCAATCATTGACCATATTCCCATTCTTTTTGCCCTTGGTGTAGCACTCGGGATGTCAAAGGACCGGGATGGATCAGCTGCACTTAGCGGGCTTGTGGCTTACTTGGTCGTAACGACTTTACTGGGCAGTAGCTCCGTGGCCATGCTCCAAGGAGTGGATGCGGATAGTGTAAATGCTGCTTTCGGTAAAATTGAGAATGCCTTTGTCGGTATCCTATGCGGACTTGTGGCAGCCATGATGTATAACAAATTCAGTCATGTGAGGCTACCGGATGCACTTGCATTCTTTAGCGGGAAGCGTTTAGTCCCAATCATGACTTCCTTGATTATGCTGATTCTCTCACTTATTCTTTTGTTAATCTGGCCGCCGGTATACTCCGTGTTGATTCAATTCGGCGAATGGATTAGCGGGCTTGGAGCTTTAGGGGCAGGGCTTTATGGGTTCTTTAACCGCTTATTAATTCCAACAGGACTGCACCATGCCTTAAATGCGGTATTCTGGTTTGATGTGGCTGGAATCAATGATATCTCGAACTTTTGGGCAGGGACAGGGGAGAAGGGGGTTACGGGTATGTATCAAGCCGGCTTCTTTCCAATCATGATGTTCGGCCTTCCTGCTGCTGGTCTTGCGATGTACCATACAGCAAAGACAAAATACAAGAAGCAGGTCGGCTCTCTTATGCTGGCAGCTGGCTTTGCGGCGATTCTGACTGGGGTGACAGAGCCAATTGAGTTTGCCTTCATGTTCCTTGCGCCAATGCTTTATTTGGTCCATGCCGTATTGACGGGCTTATCCTTAGCTATCGCCGCTGCCTTCAACTGGACAGCCGGATTTACCTTTAGTGCAGGGTTCATTGATTATTTCTTGAGCTATAATCTTGCTCTTGCCAATAAGCCATACATGCTGCTTGTGCAAGGTCTTATATTTGCGGTCATATATTACTTCCTCTTCCGTTTTATCATTGTAAAATTTGATTTGAAAACACCGGGACGCGGAGAGGAGATTGAAGAAGGCGCAGCAATCTCTGGAAATGGATCTGCAGGGAACTCGAAGTATGCTGCACAAGCGGAGGAGATTTACGCTGCTCTAGGCGGAGATAGTAATGTGACCTCCATTGATAATTGTGCAACAAGGCTGCGGCTTGAAGTCAAGAATATGGATGCTGTCAATCAGCAAAAAATTAAGGAGACAGGGGTTGTTGGTGTTCATGTGACTGGTGCGGAAAGTATTCAAGTCATTATTGGCCCGAATGTTCAATTTGTCGCTGATGAAATGAAGAAGCTTCGTCGTAAATAATCCACAGTTTTAAAAGAAGCAACCATTTGGATGGGATAAATGGCTTGCTTCTTTTTTGATTTCTGCCTGTTCAAGGACATGTTTACGAGGTCCGCGCAAAGGGGTACCCTAATCGTAAATAGCGGGTACGGACAGATGGGAGTTGGTAGGGGTGTTAAAGGGAAAGAATATCCCGAAAGAGAGGACTATTGATCAAACATTCGCTTTGCTGGCAGAAGGGTATAATTACTTGCCTAACCGGACATATCGGGAGAATTCAAATATTGTTCAGACAAGATTGCTTGGTCAGAAGATCATCTGCATAAGCGGGGAGGAAGCCGCACGGGCCTTTTATGATGAAGGACGCTTCATACGTAAAACAGCTATTCCAAAGCGGATTCAAAAAGCGCTGTTTGGCGAGCACGGTGTTCAGGTGCTGGACGATGAGGAGCATAAGCATCGGAAGGGCATGTTCATGTCAATCATGACCCATGAGAGCTTGGAAAGGCTAGAGAAGATAACTAAAAGGGAGTGGCGTGCTGCTGCCGGAAATTGGACAAAGGAAGAGGAGATTGTCCTGCTTGAGGAGGCAAAGGTGACACTTTGCCGGATTGCCTGTGAATGGGCGGGTGTACCTCTCTATGAGGATGAGACAAGAGAGCGGGCACGGCAATTGTTTGACCTGGTGGATTCCATCGGAGGAGTAGGACCGCGATATCAACGTGGTAGAAAAGCACGGAAGCAAACCGAGAAATGGGTGGCTGACTTAATTCGCCAGGTCCGTGATGGACGTCTTTCTCCAGCTGAAGATACTGCTTTGTCCATAATAGCTAATCATGTTCAGTTAGACGGCGAGCTATTGGAACCTGATGTGGCTGCTGTTGAGGTCATCAATATTATTCGTCCGACGGTGGCCATTGCCTACTTCATCGTATTTGGCGCACTGGCCTTGCATGAGCATCCTTCTGTCAGAGAGCGGCTGAGGGAGGAAGATGGAACCTATAGTAAGATGGTTGTTCAGGAAATAAGACGGTATTACCCGTTCGCCCCCATGCTTGGAGCGAGGGTGCGAGCTGATTTCCTTTGGGAAGGGTATGCCTTCAAGAAAGGGACCCTCGTCTTGCTCGATTTGTATGGAACGAATCACCACCCAGATTTGTGGGAGAAGCCGGATGAGTTTAATCCTGACCGCTTTAAGAATTGGAAGAAGAGTCCGTTCGATTTTATCCCTCAAGGTGGCGGTGACTATGATAAAGGCCATCGCTGTGCAGGAGAATGGGCAACTGTGAAGGTAATGCAAGTCTTCATGGAGTTATTGGCCAAGGAGCTAGAATATGAGGTTTGTGATCAAGACCTCTCCTATAGCATGGTCAGAATACCGACATATCCAGAGAGCGGCTTTCGTATGAGGGTTCTAAACCTGAAGCCAAAGGCGATCAGTCAATTCGCAGAAGATATACAGAAATAACGAAAGAAGAGGTACCGACATGGAGCGGTGCCTCTTCTTTCGTTATTAACGTTAAGTATCCATTGTAATCTCTTCCCATTCCTCTCCATCAAGATTCAATAGCCACGTCAATCCATATCGTCGTTCGTAAACGACACCAGGATTAATGCTTACGGCAAGCTCTTGGTTGTGGAGGCGTGTTTCAACAAGTGCCCAATGAAGGCGGTAATATAAGTCCAATTCATCCATTAATACATGATAATCCCTAAATTGTGCTTGTTGGAGGAGCTCTTCCCGTTCGGATTGGAGGATAAGATCGTAGAGCATCTGTACATCTGATAAATCATTTGGAAATGGCAAGTCGCGGACTAAGCTGACAGCCCATAACAGGGCAGAATTGCATTCAATTCTCCAAGAATAGGTGTTTAGTTCATCCTGCTCAGGGTCTTCATTCTCGAGAAACTCTAACTCATATGGAGTGAAAAGCCCTTCTCTATAGTAGCGGTCAATTAGCTCATCAATGACTTCATCAGGCGCCCCGCTGCCTTTGGCGGAAACAATGGTATTGGCAATAGCCCGATCAATGATTGCTTCAATTGTTCTTATCTCATGTTCCTTATCTTTATGTAGTGGCGGTAAATTCTTATTCACGGGTATGCCTAGCGCCCTTACGACTTTTTCTGTCCGTATTTTCCTGCCTACTGGACTGTTCACTTTTTGTCCCCCCTTTGTGTAGATGAATCATTCCCATCGCCCCGTTTTTAAATGGATATTGATGTTAGTATCCTGATTTTAACATATGAGGTAAATTTAATGTATTTATATACCTTTGCCCTTGTTGCTATTGGGGCATCTAGGGTGTGTAGTGATAGGGCATATCCGGGAAGTTTAATATTCTATGATAAGGACGGAAGGTTTATTGCAAAATAGTCTATTCAAGTTTTGCAGCTCCAATTCTGTTTCTTTTCCATAATCTCATCCCTGCAATTTATCAGCTAACCCCACTGTTAAACTTAAGGGAAATAAGATTCCTTAGATACGGCCCTATTATGAAAGTAATGTAAGTGATAAGTAACTTAGTAAAGCGCTTACATAAATGGTTTTTATACTAAGATAAAGATATAAAAGGGAGGGATTGAACATGCAAAAGAAAAAAATAATCTCTATGATTGCAGCAATAGTTGTCTTTCTTATCATTATTCTACTACCAACTCCTGAAGGACTTCCGGTGGCAGGGCAAAGAGCTTTGGCTATCTTGGCCTTTGCAGTCATTTTATGGATCACGGAAGCTGTCACTTATCCAGTTAGCGCCGCCGCTATCATTGGATTAATTACGATCTTTATCGGACTTGCTCCAACGGTGGAGGATCCATCTGTTACCTATTCAACAAAGGGAGCTCTCCAGCTGGCTTTAGGAGGCTTTAGCAACACGGCGGTTGGTCTAGTTGCCGGTGCATCATTTCTCGCGGTTGCGATGGAGATTACCGGACTTCATAAACGGATTGCTTTATATATCATGTCAAAGGTTGGAACGAAAGCGAGCAGCCTTGTCATAGGAACCATCCTCGTCAGCATAGTGCTTGCCTTCTTTGTACCAAGCGCAACAGCACGGGCAGGAACCTTGGTGCCGATTCTGCTTGGGATTGTGGCTGCTTTGTCATTAGCGAAAAGCAGTAAGCTATCAGCCTTATTAATGATAACGGCCGTACAGTCTATTTCCATCTGGAATATCGGGATCAAAACGGCAGCTGCCCAAAACATGGTGGCTTTAGGATTTATGGGCGAGGCTTTTGGTTTTGATATTACATGGGGGAAATGGTTTATCTATGCAGCACCATGGTCCATCCTCATGTCGGTTGTATTGTACTTTGTCATGACCCGGCTGATCAAGCCTGAAATGGATGATTTGAAGGACAGTAAAGGATTGATTAAGGCGCAGTTAAACGAGCTTGGCAAAATGTCAAAAAAAGAAATGAAATTGGTCACCATCTCTGTGTTGTTATTGATTGCCTGGGCAACAGAGGGAATCCTTCATCCGTTTGATTCAACGAGCGTAACATTTATCGCAGTCGCCATCATGCTGCTGCCTGGTGTGGGTGTATACACGTGGAAAGAGGTTGAAGGTAAGATTCCTTGGGGCACGCTGATCGTGTTCGCGGTCGGGGTTTCTATGGGGTCAGTCCTCCTAAGTACGAAAGGGGCTGAGTGGTTATCCTTGAATACGCTAGAGGCGATGGGCTTATCAGATATGCCTCTTATCGGTATCATCATGGTTTTATCACTCTTTAATATCTTGATTCACTTAGGCTTTGCGAGTGCGACAAGTCTATCATCCGCATTTATACCAATCGTCATCGCGCTAGTCATTAGCATGGGTGCGACCGATTTCAGCGGGCCAGGGCTCGTGCTGATCCAGCAGTTCGTCATCAGCTTCGGATTCCTTCTTCCGGTAAGTGCGCCGCAAAACATGCTTGCTTATGGAACAGGTGCCTTCACTTCTAAAGATTTGTTGAAATCAGGGATACCGATCACGCTGATTGGATACCTGCTTATTATCTTGTTCAGTATGACATATTGGCAATGGGTCGGATTGCTGTAAGTGATGGATTAGCCATATATGGATAAACATGGGGAGGAGAAATATACATGAAATCAAGGTCAACTCAAACGCCATGGGAGGAGTTCCATGGCCCGAATCTCGGTTATTTATATGAACAATATGAACGATATCTCTCAGATAAAAACTTGGTGGATGAAAGTTTTCGAGGTTTGTTTGACCAATGGGGCTCCCCTCATCTGACTTCTGCTGAAGCGGGAAGCCCTGGCTTATCTCCTAATGAGTGGATGAAGAGGGTGAGCAAGCTTCTTGCTGTTTTAGGCATGGCGGCAAATATCCGAAAGAAAGGTCATCTTGAAGCTGATATCAATCCAATTGAACGAAGAAAACACGTAGGCATTGGAGATATGAAAACTTATGGGGTGACGGAAGAGGATGTTCGAGGCGTACCAGCAGAGTTTATTTCACCCGTATTAAAGGAGACGTGCACAGATGGGTTATCAGCCATCTCCTATCTCAAAGAATTGTACATGAATAAGATTGGTTATGAGATTGAGCATATTAATGATGAGGAGCGAAAATGGTTTGAACGGCAAATCGAACAAGGCTATGTGGATGGAGCCATCCGTTTGATCGATAAGAAGCGGCTGCTTGAGCAGTTGGCGGCTGCCGAAGGCTTTGAGCGGTTTATCCATAAAACCTATGTTGGACAAAAGCGATTCTCAGTAGAGGGGCTAGAGACATTAGTGCCGGCCGTCGAAGAGCTTGTGAGGCTATCAGCTAAAGGGGAAATTGACCATGTGGCCATCGCTATGGCTCACCGTGGTCGCTTGAATATGCTGGCCCATGTACTGGATAAACCATATGAATCCATTTTCTCTCAATTCCAGCATTCCGCCTATCCGGGTAACAAGCCGGCATTAAGCACAACGGGTGATGTGAAATACCATATGGGGTCAGTTACGGAAAAAAACTATGATGGGAAGAGGATTACCGTGACTCTGGGGAATAACCCAAGTCATCTGGAGATCGCCAACTCTGTCGTTGAAGGCTATGCTAGGGCCGCGCAGGAAGACCGGTCGAAAAACGGATTTCCTGAACAAGATTTTAACAAAGCCTTATGTATTCTCGTGCATGGGGATGCGGCCTTCCCTGGTCAAGGATGTGTGGCGGAAACCTTTAACTTTTCTCAAACGGCCGCTTATCATACAGGCGGGACAATCCATATCATCGCCAATAATAATATTGGATTTACAGCGGAAACGTCTGAATCCCGTTCCACCGAATATGCAAGTGATTTGGCGAAAGGCTTTGATGTACCAATCATTCATGTGAATGCGGATGACCCGGAGGCATGCCTGGCTATCATGGGCTTAGCATTTAGGTACCGTCAAGAATTCAATCGTGATATTGTCATTGACCTTATTGGGTATCGCCGCCTTGGCCATAATGAGATGGATGAACCGATGGCAACGAACCCGGTTATGTATAAGAAGGTAAGAAATCATCCGACAATTACGGCCGTCTATCAAAAGCAAGCAGAAGAGTCGGGTGTCCTTTCAGCTGAAGAGGCTGCGAATATTGAGGAGAGAGTCGCTGCTAATTTCCAATTAGCCTATGATCGAGTCTCAAAAGAGCAAGAAGAGATTCCTTCCATTGAAGAGATGATGAATGCTGCTCCAGCCAACCGTTTAAAGGAAGATACAGCTGTTGATCGACTGACTTTATCGCAGCTGAATGGAGAGCTTCTTGATTGGCCTGAGGATTTCCAAGCCTTCAAGAAGGTTCAAAAGATTCTTGAGCGCAGAAGAGAGGTTTTTGAGAACAAAGGCAAGGTTGATTGGGGACATGCTGAAGCGCTGGCCTTTGCCTCTATCCTTCATGATGGGATGCCAATCCGCATTACGGGTGAGGATACGGAGCGAGGCACATTCTCCCACCGTAATCTCGTCCTCTCAGATGAACGAAATGGCACAAAGTATTGCCCGTTGCATGAGATGGAATCAGCCAAGGCATCCTTTGCCATCCATAACAGCGTTCTATCGGAAGAGGCGGTACTCGGATTTGAATACGGATATAGCGTGTTTTCGAAAGAAACCCTCGTATTCTGGGAAGCGCAATTTGGTGATTTCGCCAACGGCGCACAGGTGCTATTCGACCAATTCATCTCATCAGGAGAAGCAAAATGGGGGCAAAAATCAGGCCTTGTCGTCCTATTGCCGCATGGCTTTGAAGGGCAGGGGCCGGAGCATTCCAGTGCGAGGCTGGAACGATTCCTGCAACTATGTGCAGAAAGTAATATGACCGTGGCTAATCTCTCGACAGCGGCGCAATACTTCCATCTGTTAAGAAGGCAAGCCGTTATGCTGCAAAGGGATGAGGCGAGACCGCTTATTCTCATGACACCAAAGAGCTTACTGAGGAATCAGGCGGCTGCCTGTTATATCGAGGAGTTCACGAATGGAGAGTTCCAGCCGGTGATTGAGCAGCCTGGATTAGGAACAATACCTGAAAAGGTTGAACGCATCGTGTTTTGCACAGGCCGGATTGCCGTCGAGCTTGCTGATCATGTAAATGGACAATCACCAATGGATTGGCTTGATATCATCCGGGTGGAAGAATTATATCCGTTCCCTCAAAAGGATATCATGAAGCTTTTGAATCGTTACAAGAATCTGAAGGAGGTCATCTGGGTACAGGAGGAGCCGAAGAATATGGGGGCTTACCGGTATATGGAGCCGCATCTTGCGAAAATTATTCCGTTCCATCTGTCAGTCTCCTATATTGGAAGGCCTGAGATGGCAAGCCCTGCAGAGGGAGACTCGCTTGTTCATAAGAAAGAGCAGCAGCAGATTATCAATCAAGTATTCTCGCGAAAGCAAGCAGGCTCCATGGTTCAGTAACAGGTATTAACCCAATCAACATATGAAAGGATTGATTAGAGAGATGGCCGAGGTGAAAGTTCCAGAACTGGCAGAATCGATTACAGAAGGCACAATTAGTGAATGGCTCAAAAATCCAGGCGATTCCGTGGAAAAAGGCGATTATCTTCTCGAGCTGGAGACAGATAAGGTCAATGTGGAAATCATCGCTGAGCATAGCGGCATATTAGAGAGCATTGGGAAAGCAGCTGGAGAAATCGTACAGGTAGGGGAGACGATTGCCGTAATTTCAGAAGGCAAGCCTGGCGAGCAGACTCATAAGGAAGAAGTGAAGGCTGTACCGTCTCCTCCTAAACAGGAAGAAACGGTGAAGCAAGGTGATATGCGAAATCAGGAGTCTGTGCTAGCTACCCCGGCCGCACGGAAGCTGGCGCGCGAAAAAGGCATCAATCTCAATCAGGTCGAGGCGGTTGACCTGATGGGCCGTGTGAATAAACAGGATGTAGAGAAAACGTCCAAGCAGCCGGCGGAACAGCCTGTTCTGGTATCAAAGCAGCCATCCCAATCAGTTCATGATAAGCCGGCTGATGTCATCAAAATGTCGCGCAGGCGTCAGACCATCGCGAGACGGCTTGTCGAAGTACAGCGTACGGCTGCGATATTGACTACCTTCAATGAAATTGACATGAGTGCGGTAATGAATTTGAGGAAGAAACGAAAGGATCAATTCCAGCAGATTCATGAGGTCAAATTAGGATTCATGTCCTTTTTCACCAAAGCGGTCATTGGCGCATTAAAGACATACCCTTTATTAAATGCAGAGGTTCAAGGTGATGAACTTCTAATCAAAAAATATTACGATATTGGAATTGCCGTCTCGGCACCTGAAGGGCTGGTCGTTCCTGTCGTCAGGAATGCCGATCGCTTGAATTTTGCCGAGATTGAAAGAGAGATTGCCAATCTAGCCATGAAGGCACGCCAAGCGAAGCTCGGTCTTGCTGATTTGCAGGGAGGCACGTTTACCATCACGAATGGGGGAACATTCGGCTCCCTTCTGTCCACACCGATTTTAAACGCACCGCAGGTTGGGATTCTAGGAATGCACTCCATTCAATACCGCCCAGTGGCTGTGAATAATGAGCTGATAGAAATCAGACCAATGATGTATATCGCCCTCTCCTATGACCATCGAATTGTCGATGGTCGGGAAGCAGTCGGCTTCTTAGTGAAGGTCAAGGAACTACTGGAGGATCCGGAGAAGCTCCTATTAGAAGGGTAATAGAGGTAGAATAAGATAAGACGTTGTCATCAAAAGAATGTATTCTTTGTGGCAACGTCTTTTTTGTTTTGAAATGTTAAGAAAAATCGACAATGTGACCAATTCTCTAGGAGAAATTACCTGTTAAATATATACTGAAAGTTGAGAAAAGTGTCACATTGTGTCGATATTAAGCTGAAGGGCTGGATAACTATGAAACTACATCAGAAAGAATCAAGAGCTTGGAAGCTGCAAACACTCGTGATGTGTCTCGTCTTTATGGTCGTGCTCATATCTGCCCTAGCGACAGCCTTATTCATCAGCATCTATGTGACAAAAAATGAAGAAAAGCATCTTTCAGAAAAGATTCAGGCCATTGCAAGGGTGACGGCCAATTCCACTGTGGTGATTCAATCCTTGCAGGGGAAGAGTGAAGTGGATATTCAGAGATATGCCAATGAAATTAGAGCTTTGTCAGATGTCGGATTTGTGGTTGTTATGGATATGGACTTGATTCGAAAGTCACATCCCCTTTCTGAAGAAGTAGGGCAGTCCTTCTTCAATCGGGAAGATGCCAAGGAATCTCTAGAAGGCAAGGAGTACTTCTCCATTGAAGAAGGCCCGCTTGGTATGGGGATGCGGGTGTTCACTCCTGTTTATGATGAACGAGATGAGCAGATAGGCGTCGTCGTTGTCGGGGTTTCACTTGATACGGTAGAATCCCTTGCCCGCGACAGCAGGAAATATGTCTACATTGGGGCAATCCTGCAGCTATGTCTTGGCGCAATCGGAGCCTATTATTTGAGCTGTTACATGAAAAGGAAGCTCTATGGGCTTGAGCCGGTTGAGATTGCTAAGCTCTTACAGGAACGGAATGCGATGATTGAGTCAGCGAAGGAAGGAATCATTGGCGTTAATGAGGATGGGAAAATCGCTGTTGTCAGTGGAGAGGCCTTGAAGCTCATGGGATTTGAACGGAAAGAGGAGCTTGTGGGACAGCCCATTGATGACCATATGCCGAGTCTGGCGAAAGCGATGCGAAATGGACGGTCTGAAGAGAATGTAGAGCAGGTATTCAACCATCGAACAGTTCTTGCGAATAATGTGCCTATCATGCATAAAGGGAAGGTTATTGGCGGATTATCCGTTTTTAAGGATAAGACCGACCTGCAGGATATGGCAGATCAGTTGACTGGGATAAAGCTTTACACTGAATCATTAAGGGCACAATCCCATGAATTCATGAACAAGTTCCATGTCATCCTGGGGCTTGCTCATCTGAAGAAATATAAGGAAATGAGCCGCTATATTGAGAATTTAGTAGAAGATTATGAAGCAGAAAAGGGCTTTATCGTTAAACGGATAAAGAATCCACTCTTTGCCGGCTTTCTATTAGGGAAGCTCAGTAAAGCGCGAGAGCTCGGAATCCAGCTTGTCATCAATGAGGATAGCTATATGCCTAGTGACATTAAGGAGGAGTTAATCCACGACCTCATTCGTATTGCCGGAAACTTGATTGAAAATGCCTTTGATGCCCTTGATGGCGTGAAAGGAAAGAGGGTATTCTTTTCAATCGGTGTGATGGATGGAGAAATGGTGTTAGAAGTCAGCGACAACGGGAGGGGGATACCGGAGGAAATTGCGGAGGTGATTTTTCAAAAGGGCTATTCAACAAAAGGAGTGGACAGAGGCTATGGTCTATTTTTGACGAAGCAGTCAATCGATAAACTGAATGGCACAATCGAGCTTAAGACAAAGCCTGGAGCGGGGACCTTATTTACAGTCATCCTGCCGCTCTGGCATGCAGAAGGGGTAATGGACAAATGATTGAAGTGCTGATTGTAGAAGATGATCCGATGGTTTCAGAGATTAATAAGAGCTATTTAAGTGAAATACCAGGCTACCAAGTAGTCGGGGCTGTTTCCTCCGTTGGAGAGGCCCTTCATTTCTTGAAAAGTCATCAACCCAATTTAATATTATTAGATATCTTCATGCCAGAGCAAAATGGCCTTTCGCTTCTTACGGCGATTAGGCAGCAGCAGATGGATATTGATGTTATATTAATCACGGCAGCCACCGATATTGAAAGCATCCATAAGGCCATTCAGAACGGAGCCTTTGATTATATCATTAAGCCCTTTAAGTTTGAGCGCTTCAAGCAAGCCATGCTCAAGTACAAGGAACAATCGCGGGTAATGAAGGAAGAGGATAAGCTGAGTCAGGAGGAGCTTGACCATTTACTCTTAGAGAAAAGAGGGATTGTCGGAGATGTTATCCTGCCAAAGGGCTTGGCCAAAAATACGTTAAGGGAAATCTGGAGTTACATCAATAGCAAGAATGGAGAGGAATTCACGACAGAGGAACTTGTTGATGCTGTCGGCATTTCGAGGATTTCCATTCGGAAATATTTAACGTTCCTTGAACAAATTGATGTACTTGCCTCTTCTTGCAGCTATGGCCATATTGGAAGGCCAGTGACCATATTTCAATGCAAGGATGCCTGTGACCGAAATGTGAAGCCATATATCCTCAATTAATCGTCGATGTAAAAGACCATACAGAAATCTTGCTTACATTAGTTTCTAAAAATTGATATTATTCGGCATTATTTATAGAGTAATAGTATAGGGGAATTCATCTTCTATTCTGCAGGATATTATTGCAAGCGTTATCATCTGTGGGGACTTTACATATTGGAGGGGTTGGATATGGAGAAAAAGCAAACAGATACAGTGGTGATTGGAGCGGGTCCTGGCGGCTATGTCGCAGCAATAAGGGCATCGCAGCTTGGTCAAAAGGTGATTGTGATTGAGAAAGAATATATTGGCGGGGTATGCCTGAATGTAGGCTGCATCCCTTCGAAAGCCTTGATAACTGCGTCCCATCATTACCATCAAGCACAGCATTTTGATGTGTTTGGGCTGAGTATTCCGCAAGTTGATGTGGACTTTTCTAAGGTGCAGGAATATAAGGAAGGCGTTGTGAACAGGCTCACTTCCGGTGTCGGCACATTGCTTAAGGGCAATAAGGTGGAGGTTGTAAAAGGAACAGCGACTTTCCAAGATGGGAATACAATAAAGGTAGAGACAGCAGAAGGAGAGCAGGTCATTCAATTCAAGGATGCGATTATTGCCACAGGCTCACGGCCGGTCGAGCTTCCGACGATGAAGTTCAGTACGAGAATCATTGATTCGACAGGGGCTTTGAATCTGTCGGAAATTCCAGAAAGCCTGGTCGTTGTGGGCGGCGGAGTCATTGGTATTGAATTAGCCGGTGTGTATGCGAACTTTGGCACGAAGGTGACCATTCTTGAAGGCGGTAAGGACATTCTTGGCGGGATAGATGGGAAGATGACATCCATTGTGAAGCGAGGGCTCAAGAAAAAAGGTGCAAATGTCACAATTGGCGTTTTCGTGAAATCCGCGGAGGAAAAGGATGGCCGCGCCGAAGTCATCTATGAAGAAAAAGGGGAAGAAAAGACCATCACCGCTGATTATGTACTTGTTTCAGTCGGCCGCAAGCCAAATACGGACAAGCTAGGCTTAGAAAATACAGGTGTTCAGCTGACAGATAGAGGACTGGTCCAGGTGGATTCCCAATGCCGCACAAATGTAGCGAACCTGTATGCGATTGGCGATATTATTGCCGGCCCACAGCTTGCGCACAAGGCTTCCTATGAAGCAAAAGTGGCAGCAGAAGCGATCGCAGGTATGCCGTCTGTCATTGACCATGTCTGCATACCGGCAGTTGTTTTCTCAGAACCGGAGATTGCTATTGTTGGACATACGGCAGCTTCAGCCAAAGAAGCTGGAATAGATGCGACAGAAACGAAGTTCCCATTTGCGGCAAATGGCCGGGCAATTGCCTTAAATGAGACAGATGGTTTCGTTCAATTAGTAACGAATAAAGATAGCGGCGTCCTCATTGGTGCCCAAATCATTGGACCAAGCGCCTCTGATTTAATCGGGGAACTGACGGTTGCCATTGAATCATCTCTAACGGCAGATGATTTGGCTTTGACCATTCATGCCCATCCAACACTGGGAGAAATGATTATGGAGACAGCAGAGGTTGCCATCGGGCATCCGATTCATATCGTGAAATAAGGAAATGAAAACGGGGATCCAGTAGTATGCTGGAATCCCCGTTTTTTGATGGGAGAGCAGCGGTCTGCTTTTCTCGCCCGGCAGAAATATCATTCTCTTTTTTATCAAAATTCGAATAATTTGGTCCTTCATATTTGAATAGCAATTGTGCTATTTAGCTCAGGATACTGATCCCGTTCTATTAACTCTTTAATAACAATCGATACAGCTGCTGCGGCTAAGAGGCATCCTGTAATAATCAAGGCCTTCTTCATGAAATTCACCGTTTTATCTCCGCCTTTGATTTTGTCTTTGTTTTTCTTTCTCCTTCTTAGCTAGATATTCGAGTTCTTTCTGCAATTTATAGTAGCTTTTGAGGCGGTTTTTATCCAGAGTTCCTGCTTGAATGGCGGCTTGGACCTGGCAGCCAGGTTCTGTTTCATGGCAGCAATCGTTGAATTTGCAATTGCGCGCCAGATTCTCTATATCGTTGAAGCTTATATGGATTCCTTCGTCTCCATCCCATAGCTGAAGTTCTCTCATACCCGGGGTGTCTATAATAATTCCGCCTTCCTTAAGAACGATTAATTCGCGGTGCGTGGTTGTATGGCGTCCTTTATCATCTTCCTCGCGTATGGCATGAACATGCAGAAGCTCCTCTCCATATAGGGCATTGGCAAGCGTTGATTTTCCTACACCTGAGGATCCAAGCAATGCGACGGTTTTTCCCTCTCCTAAATAGGGGGTTAATTGCTCAAGCCCTATTTTTTTGTCTGCACTTATAGCAATAACAGGAACTCCAGCGGCAATGCTTTCAGCTTGTTGGATGTAATGTACGATATTGGAGCATAAGTCAGCCTTGCTCAAGAGAATGACCGGATTGGCGCCGCTTTCCCATGCGAGCAATAGGTATCGCTCAAGTCTTCGCAGATTGAAATCCGCATTGACCGCATTGACAAGAAAGACGGTGTCCACATTGCTTGCGACAATTTGTTCCTCTGTCGTCACTCCTGCTTTTTTGCGAGAGAACTTGCTTTTCCTCGGCAGAATGGCATAGATGATTGCTTTCTCATCACCTGCTTTATACTTTATGGCAACCCAATCGCCTACTGCCGGTAAATCTTCGCGGTATTCTGCTTGAAATCGCATCTTCCCGCTAATTGCCGAAAGAAAGCTGCCTTCCGCACATTGAACCCTATACATTCCTTTATGCTCACTGACTATCCGGCCAGGGGCAAGCTGATCATCCGCATATTGTTTAAAAGTCTGCTCAAAATATGAATTCCATCCTAATTTTTCTAATTTCAAATAATTTTCCTCCATTTATAGTGAATGAGTGTAAATAAGACAAGAGGCCTAAATAGGCCTCTTGTCTTTTGCTATTTTTCATGAAAATAGGCATACAAAAACCAAGGACCGCGCAACAGCCCTTGGCATCATAATCACTTATAAAAGTAGAGAAAAATTATTTCGCAACAATTTCACCAGAGGGCTGTGCTATGAAATTAATGACATAATACGCATAGACTGTTTTCATAAGACATTCCTCCTTTAGCACTTCTGAATGTAATAAGTATAGGGCTATTTAAGGGAAATTGCAATAAATCTTTTCTGAAAATTCAATAGAATCACAATTTTACAAAATGACTACTCTTCTGTTAAAATAAGAAAATAATTGTTACATCTACCCATTTAGTGGTGAAATATGTATTTTCTGTATACTGACCTAGTTTTCCCTTCATCCATATAGGAGGGAGACATATAGGAATCTTGGAGGACATACATATTACTTACTTGATCGTTTAAATCATGTTTTCAAGCAGTCCGGCATTCATGACATCATGGCTCTGCCGCTTCTTTGAAATATAAAGAGAAAATGAATAGTCAAGGGGGAAGAAGATTGATTGTTTTTGATCATGTTGATAAATATTACGGTGATTTCCATGTTTTAAAGGACATTAATCTTGAGATCGAAAAAGGTGAGGTTGTGGTTGTCATCGGTCCATCCGGATCAGGAAAAAGCACCATGCTGCGCTGCATTAACCATCTTGAGACGATTAATAAGGGTGTACTTAAAGTTAATCAGACACCCGTCAATGATAAGAAAACGAATATCAACCATTTAAGGCGCGATATAGGGATGGTTTTTCAGCATTTTCACCTGTATCCGCATAAGACGGTTTTGCAAAATATTACCCTTGCCCCAATAAAGGTACTTGGGAAATCAAAGGCGGAAGCTGAAAAGACCGCCCGTTTTTACCTCGAGAAGGTTGGGATTCCTGATAAAGCGGATGCCTACCCATCGCAGCTATCCGGCGGACAGCAGCAGCGTGTCGCCATAGCGAGGGGACTAGCAATGAACCCTCAGGTTATGCTCTTTGATGAACCGACATCTGCCCTTGATCCGGAAATGATCGGTGAGGTACTCGATGTTATGAAGACACTCGCTAAAGAGGGAATGACGATGGTCGTCGTTACCCATGAGATGGGATTTGCCAAGGAAGTGGCGAACAGAATTGTCTTTATGGATGAAGGAAGAATTCTGGAACAATCGACACCGGCTGAATTTTTTACGAACCCGCGTGAAGAACGGGCGCGTACATTCTTGAGCCGTATATTAAATCATTAAAAACAAGGGGGAAAAAGAATGTTGTCGAAAAAGTTTTTTAAATTTTCTGTTTTGTGTCTGATTGCTGTATTCATGCTTGCTGCTTGCGGAAGCAATGATGATGCTGAAACTGAAGGAAAAGGTTCTGCCGAAAATTCACTTGAGGCTATTAAGGATAAAGACAAGATGGTCTTTGGCGTTAAAAATGACACTCGCTTGTTTGGTCTTAAGAATCCGAGTACTGGCAAGGTAGAAGGCTTCGATATTGATATCGCGAAGGCATTGACGAAGGAAATCTTAGGAGACGAAAGCAAAGCGGAGTTCGTCGAGGTAACATCCAAGACGCGCGTTCAGCTTTTGCAAAACGGAAAGATTGACGCGGTTGTTGCGACGATGACGATTACGGAAGAACGGAAAAAAGAAGTTGATTTCACTGATGTTTACTTCGAGGCTGGTCAATCCTTGCTTGTGAAAAAAGGAAGCAAGATTAAAAGTGTTGAAGATTTGAAGAAGGGCACGAAAGTCATTGCGGTTAAAGGCTCTACATCTGCCGTAAATATTGCGGAGAAGGCACCGGATGCAGAAGTGCTTCAATATGAAAACTACTCTGAAGCCTTTACAGCCTTGAAATCAGGCCAAGGGGATGCTTTGACAACGGATGATTCTATTCTCTACGGAATGGCAGATGAAGATCCAAACTTTGAATTAACAGGTGGACAATTCACTGAAGAGCCATATGGCATCGCGGTGAAGAAAGACAGCCCTGAATTGGTAGAAGCATTAAATGAAGCTCTCAAAACGATTAAAGACAACGGAACGTATGATGAAATCTATAATAATTGGATTAAGAACTAAGGAGTTTCTTTCATCAGGATGGGTTAAGCCCCATCCTGATTGTACATTAGGAGTGATTGAATGCTAGCGCTTGATTTTTCTATTCTTGCCGATCATCTGGATATGTATCTTGAGGGTTTTGTGGGAACGATTCGAATCAGTTTGCTGACGCTCGTTGGAAGCTTCCTGTTAGGAACGTTTCTGGCTGTTTTACGAATTGCCCCATTGAAGCCATTAAATTGGATTGGCACGGCATATGTGGAGTTTGTCCGTAATATCCCGCTATTAATTATTGCTTTTATGTTTTACTTTGGGGCAGGGCTTCCAGGCTTTATTGCCGGTTCTCTTGCTTTAACCGTTTATACGGCTGCCTTTATTGCTGAAGCCATTCGAGCGGGTATTCTATCCATTGATAAAGGCCAAATGGAGGCGGCACGTTCATCAGGTTTAACCTATGGACAGGCGATGCGGCTTATTGTTCTTCCGCAGGCGATTAAAATTGTCATTCCGCCTCTAGGCAATCAGTTTATCAATCTAGTGAAAAATACATCTATCCTAGCTGTCATTGCAGGTGGAGAGCTCATGTATCAAGCAGATTTGATCTCGCTTGCGACCTATGTGGTGTTTGATGTATATATCTTCGTTGCTGTGTTTTATTTAATACTTACAATCCCGCTCAGCCTTGGTGTTGGTTATTTGGAAAAACGCCTGGCAAAGAGTTATTAAGGAGGGCATGAAGAATGGATTTTGCAGGTGCCTACTCGCCCGATAACCTTGCCTTTTTAATGGAGGGCTTCCTTGTAACCTTGAAGATTGCCGCTATATCAATTGTTTTGAGCTTCCTCATTGGGGGGCTAATCGGTATTCTTCGATACGCGAAGATTCCGGTTGTATCTGGTGTGCTTGCTGTAGTCGTCGAAACAATCCGGAACCTACCGCTCATATTAATCATCTTTTTTGTGTACTTTGGATTGCAGGACCCAAAAATCGGGCTTGAGATGAGTATTTCCACAGCCGCGATTACAGCGTTAACGATATTTGAATCAGCCATGCTGTCAGAGGTCATTCGCGGCGGACTAAATTCCATTCCAAAGGGGCAGATTGAAGCGTCTCGCTCATCTGGCATGAGTTATATACAAACCCTATGGCATATTATCCTGCCGCAAGCCTTACGAAACATGGTTCCGCCAATCGTGAGCCAGTTTATCTCACTGCTTAAGGATACATCGCTGGCAGTCATTATCGCCTTGCCGGAATTGACGCATCATGGCCAGGTCATTTATGCGCAAAACATTAATTATGTATGGCCGGTTCTGATTCTGATTGCCCTTATGTATTTCGTTGTTAATTATGGGTTATCCCTTGTTGCGAGAAGACTAGAGGTTAGAAAACAATAGCATCCCTGCTCTTTAGAGCCGGGATGTTTTTTTGTTTTTCTGAGGCAAATTGCATGCGCTAGGCTGGAGTGCTAAAATAAACAAAGGGTTTCCAACCATTTTGCAGTGATTTTATAGCTTAGTTCATGTATATAATAAATAGACAAAAATAATTTAGAAGGTTGAGAGTATGGATAAGCAAAAAATATACGAAGAATTGCAGCGTCTGATTCCAAAAGAGCATATTAAGCAAGATGAGCCGTTAAATCAATATACATTTACTAAAACAGGAGGGAAAGCAGATTTTCTTGTCCTGCCTTCTACGTTTGAGGAAGTGCAGAATTGTATATTGTTTGCGCGTGAGAATTCTATTCCATTGACGATTCTAGGTAATGGATCGAACCTTATTATCCGCGACGGCGGAATTAGAGGAATTGTCCTCATCTTAAGTCATATGGACCGTATTTATATGAAGGATGGCCTCATTATTGCAGAAAGCGGGGCGACCATCATTAATGTGTCGCGATATGCACTTGATCAAAGTGTGACTGGACTTGAATTTGCATGCGGCATCCCAGGTTCTGTGGGAGGAGCTGTCTATATGAATGCAGGTGCCTACGACGGGGATATTTCTCAAGTGATTGACTCTGCTGTTGTTCTGACGGATGAAGGAGAATTATTGACATTAACGAATGAAGAAATGGAATTAACGTATCGCAGCAGCTTGATTGCCAAGAGGGGGTATATCGTTTTAGAAGCAAGATTTGCTGCTAAGAAAGGCGATCCTGCAGCTATTAAGGCACGAATGGATGAATTGACCTTCCTGCGGGAGTCTAAGCAGCCTCTTGAATATCCATCCTGTGGAAGTGTATTCAAGCGTCCGCCTGGGTATTTCGCCGGGAAGCTCATTCAAGATAGCAATCTGCAGGGAGTATCGATTGGCGGAGCACAGGTATCAACGAAGCATGCTGGGTTTATTATTAATACGGGTAATGCAACCGCAACTGATTATTTGAACTTGATCAAGCATGTTCAAAAGACGGTCAAAGAGAATTTTGGCGTTGATTTAGAAACAGAAGTAAAAATTATCGGTGAAGAATAATAACAGACAGGACCATGCAAAGTGGAACAATCCATTTTACATGGTCCTTTTATTATGAAAATTCCTCTGTTATCGAAGGGAACCTGCATATACATAGAGACATACAATGATTTTATTTTTTGAAGAGCGGTTTAGGCGGTCGATGAATTCTTGGAACCATTCATTATTACCATCCGCACGAATAATTCAAGCAAGCGCGAATCACCAGTCAGCTCAGGATGAAAGGAGCTCACAAGTATATTGCGCTGTTTTGCTGCCACTATATGTCCGTCATGGGTAGCGAGAATCTCAACTTCCTCACTGGCTTGAAGACAATAGGGGGCTCGAATGAAAATCGCGTTAAAGGGCTTATCCAATCCCTTTATAGTGAGTGATGTTTCAAAACTCGACCGCTGACGTCCGGAAGCATTCCGCTGAACCGCTAAATCAATCAGACCGAGGGGGAGGTCAGGATTGCCGGTAACATCTCGCGCGAGCAGGACCATGCCAGCACAGGTACCGAAGATGGGTTTATTAAATGATTGAATTGCTTCTGTTAAACCATATATGTCCATGAGCCTTTTGATAGCCGTGCTTTCTCCGCCAGGGATGATGAGTCCATCTAATGATGAAAGCTCTGAAGGCTTTTTGATGATGGCTGTTGTACAGCCAATGGATTCAAGTTGTTTGATATGCTCCGATACTGCCCCTTGCAGGCCGAGCACACCAACGTGTGGCATCCTCATTACCAGCCTCGCTCTTGCATTCGGCTTTCGGCAGGAATGGCTGCTATCTCAATTCCCTTCATGGGGCTGCCTAGTTCAGCTGATAGTTTGCCGATTAGCTCGTAATCTTTGTAGTGAGTTGTTGCTTGTACAATCGCTTGTGCAAATTTCTCTGGTGAGTCTGATTTGAAAATGCCTGATCCGACGAAGACGCCATCAGCCCCAAGCTCCATCATCAGGGCAGCATCTGCCGGTGTCGCAATTCCCCCTGCCGCGAAGTTGACAACAGGCAAGCTGCCCTCTTCCTTGATTTGAAGCAGAATATCGTACGGAGCTCCTAAGTTTTTCGCCTCAGTCATGAGCTCATCCTCATTCATATGGATGACCTTTCGAACCTGCGCCTGGACCTTTCGCATATGGCGGACAGCTTCAACAATATTACCTGTACCTGGTTCTCCCTTCGTGCGCAGCATGGAGGCACCTTCCCCGATCCTTCTTGCTGCTTCTCCGAGGTCGCGGCATCCGCAGACGAATGGGACAGTAAAAGCCCTCTTTTGAAGGTGATACTCTTCATCTGCAGGCGTTAAAACTTCACTTTCATCAATGTAATCGACACCCATGGCCTCGAGTACGCGTGCTTCCACGATATGGCCAATCCGTGCTTTCGCCATCACAGGGATAGACACGGCCTTCATGACCTCTTCTACGATACGCGGGTCTGCCATTCTTGCAACCCCGCCAGCCTTGCGAATGTCAGAAGGAACACGTTCAAGAGCCATGACGGCAACAGCTCCCGCTGCTTCAGCAATTTTGGCTTGCTCCGCATTGACAACATCCATGATAACCCCGCCCTTTTGCATTTGGGCCATACCTCGTTTGACTGCTTCAGTGCCTACAGCCTCTCTCATAAAATTAGCACCATCCTTTTTCAATTTTAAAAATAGTGTGATTGTTGTATGGTATAAGTATAGAGGAAACAGACCCCATTAAAAGATTCAGTTTTAATCATTTTAATGGTGTCAGTGAGGGAGAAAAGATGAATAGATTAGCGTGTGAACTAAACCGTGATAGCCGAATTCCAATCTATGAGCAGCTGTATGTTTTTATCAAAAATGAAATCATGTCCGGCAGATTACCGTATCAAACGAAGCTACCTTCGAAACGGAATCTCTCTGATTACCTGCAAATCAGTCAAAATACAGTAGATGCAGCTTATCAGCAATTGGTTGCAGAGGGATATATTGAGGTGCTTCCTCGGAAAGGATACTATTGTTTGGCCTCAAAGGATTTGGAATACATACAGCCTGGGGAAAGCTGCTCAGAAAAGAGGGATGAGCCGGGTGAGCAGATTATTCAATCCTTTCATCCGAGTCATATTGATGTCAGCGTGTTCCCCTTCAAGACGTGGAGGAGATTGGCAAAGGATTTGATTGATTTCAATAACCAAGATTTATTATTGCTTGGCGACCCCTTTGGTGAAATGGAACTAAGAAGAGAGATTGCGACCTATTTGTACCATGCAAGAGGTGTCATTTGTGAGCCTCGGCAAATTATCATTGGAGCAGGCCTTGAAATCCTGCTGCAGCAATTGGTCCTCTTATTTGGCAGCCAGGCAAAATATGGCGTTGAAAACCCTGGTTATCAGGTCATGAACCGTATCATGCGCCATTTCCCGAATAAGGTTCGGGCTGTAGGAGTGGATGAGGATGGGTTAAAGATTGATGAGGTCTTGCAAGGGAATATGGATATTCTCTATACAACACCATCCCATCATTTCCCGTTTGGGACCGTCCTGTCCTATAATCGGCGTGTTCAATTGCTTTCATGGGCAGCTGAATCGAAGGAGAGGTTCATTATCGAGGATGATTATGACAGTGAATTCCGCTATAGCGGCAAATCTATTCCCTCACTTGCAAGCATGGACAGCTTTGGGAAGGTGATTTATTTCGGTTCCTTCTCCAAATCCTTAATGCCGTCCATTCGTATTAGCTTCATGGTTCTGCCAGATGAATTACTTTCCCGCTATCAAGAAGCAGGATTCGGGCATTCCTCCGTATCGAGGATGGATCAGCATCTTCTAGCTCGTTTTATGCGTGATGGGGAATTTGAGCGTCATCTGAACCGGATGCGGAAGGTGTATCGTAGGAAATTAGAAATAGTACTAGAACATTTGAAGCCTCATAGGGAAATTCTTTCCGTAATCGGCGAGAAATCAGGCCTTCATATTGCACTTGTTGTCCATAATGGGATGAATGAGGAGCAAATAAAGGAACGGGCAAGGGAGAAAGGGATTCTCCTGCACACTCTTTCTGATTATTCTATCGTGAAGGAGGATTTTCCTCCAACCATCGTGCTTGGTTTTGCCGGGATAGCAGAGGCTGAGCTTGGACAGTCCATTGACCGACTATTAGGGTGTCTTAATAGTTGAAAATATAGAAAATAAGCAATTCTCATTGCTCCTTATTATGTGTTATAGTAGGTTAAATTTATTTCATTATTACATCTTAAGAGATTACTAACATAGAAAAAGGGTGATTAGGATGGATTACAGCTTAATGAAAAGACGAATCAATGTAGCTTCAGGAAAGGAGCCGGCAGATCTTGTTGTTAAAGACGGCAAAATTTTGAATGTATTTACCGGTGAGATTCAGCATGGAGATATTGCGATTGTCGACGGGGTGATTGCTGGTATTGGTCAATACGAAGGCAAAAGAGAAGTAAATGCCGCAGGGCGATACATCAGCCCCTCTTTTATTGACGGCCATGTGCACATTGAATCCACAATGGTTAGCCCGTTGGAATTTGCAAAGGTTCAGGTGAAGAATGGTGTGACCGCTGTCATTGCTGACCCTCATGAAATTGCCAATGTATGTGGAGCAGATGGAATTCAATACATGATTGAACATACGGAGGGCCTCCCTTTTGATGCGTATTTCATGCTTCCATCCTGTGTTCCTGCTACGGAATTTGAAGAAGCGGGAGCGATTTTGAACAGTAAGGATCTAGCTCCATTTTATGAACAGCCGCGTGTACTTGGACTTGCGGAGGTCATGAATTATCAAGCCGTGCTTGAGAGCGAGCCTTCCATGGTTGAGAAACTGCTGGATGCAAGGAAACAGCATAAATTGATTGATGGTCATGCTGCTGGTTTGTCTGGGAAAGCCATTAATGTATATATGGCTGCCGGTATTCATACGGATCATGAGTGTACGACTGCGGAAGAGGCAAAGGCCCGTCTTGAGAAGGGGATGTATCTCATGATTCGGGAAGGGACTGTCGCAAAGGATTTGAAGCAGATCATCGGGGCCGTTAATGAGCGGAACGCGAGAAGATGCCTGTTTGTAACAGATGACCGCCATTTGGATGACGTCATGATGGAGGGCAGCATTAATAATTGTATCAAATTAGCCATTGCAGAAGGTATTCCTGTCATGACGGCCTATCAAATGGCAACCTTGAATGCGGCTGAATGCTTCCGTCTGAACAATCAAGGAGCGCTTGCTCCAGGCTATAAAGCAGACTTTTTAATGCTTGATAGTCTTGAAGAGGTTGCCATCCATTCTGTCTATAAGAACGGGAAATGTATCGTAAGCGAAGGTTCTGTCCAGGGATTCCCAGAGGACTATCCGTATGCTATAGCGGATAATCTGGCGAATACCGTTTCCCTCGGTAAGATTGAGTTGAAGGATTTGACAATCAAGTTGAAGGGGGAAGAAGCAAATATCATTGGCATCATTCCGAACAGCCTAATCACCAAACGTCTCATCGAGAAGACGAATCGGACAAAGGAGGGCTTCTTCAAATCGGATACCCATCTTGATCATCTAAAGATTGCTCTTATTGAACGGCATAACGCGACAGGCAAGATTGGCCTCGGAATTGTTAAGGGGCTAGGGCTGAAATCAGGAGCTTTGGCCACGACGGTTGCACATGATTCTCATAATTTAATTGTCACTGGCACGAATGATGAAGACATGCTGGCAGCCATTCAGGAGCTTGAAAAAAGCCGAGGAGGGCTGGTCATTGTCAGTGAAGGAAAAGTGCGGGCCAAGCTTGCTTTGCCAATAGCAGGCTTGATGTCAATGGAAAGCGCAAATGCTGTCTACGGACAATTGAGCGAAATGAATCAAGTATTAGCTGACTTAGGGGTTTCACAGGACTTCAATCCATTCCTGACCCTGTCATTCCTGGCACTTCCGGTTATTCCGGCATGTAAGATTACGATTGATGGACTCTTCGATGTCACGGAGTTCAAACATATCTCGATTGATGCCTAAAATGAAAAGCTGGCCTCCATAAAAAATCCTCATGATTTTTTTGAGGCCAGTTTTTTTATATTTTCCATTCATTTATGGTTTCGATTTCTTAATTATACATAGTCTATTGAACATGATAAAAAAACAGGCGGATCTTTCCGCCTGTACGAAGAGTAAGTCTTATTGTTTAATGACTTGATGCAATTCATCTGAAAGACGGCGCATGCCTTCCGGGCTTAATATGATTTTGCCGTTGGCGAGTGTAATATTGTTGTTGCTCACCTCGCCTGTAATGATGCACGCTTTACCGGGCATGTATTTCTGAAGGATAATTTGATCTTCATCCGTGAAGATTTCAATGGAGTCCTTTATGTTAATATCCAAGGTACGTCTCAATTCAATCGGAAGAACAATGCGTCCAAGTTCGTCGACCTTTCTGACTATACCAGTAGATTTCATTGAGTATCACATTCTTTCCCTTTTTATAGAATAATAGTATTAATTTGACAAATAGTAAATAGAAATGACAGTTATTAATAATACTGTAATATTTCGAAATCAAAATGTTTTGCTAAGTGAATATTCTCCTCCTTTCCTGTACATCCTAGCCTTGGAGGAGGTGTAATCAATGGCTAAAATAGGGGTAGAAGAATCTTTATCTGATGTTCAGCAGGCACTTCGTGATAAAGGTCATGAGGTAGTGCAGCTAAATCATGAACATGATGCTGCGAACTGTGACTGTTGTGTCATCTCTGGAATAGACCAGAACGTGATGGGCATGCAGGATGTTACAATTGAGGGTCCTGTCATTAATGCAGATGGATTAACGGCAGATCAAGTGTGCTCTGAAGTGGAAAGCAGACTTCAATAAGAGGATTGCACTAAATAGCGGCAATGAATGGAGAAATCTATTCATTGCCGCTATTTTTTGTGTAAAATGGAATAAAAAGGGGTTGTGCGATGGTGAGGGTTTTAATCATTGGGGCAGGCGGTATCGGCGGTTATTTTGGCGGCAGATTGACAGAGGCGGGGGCAGATGTGACTTTCCTGGTTCGGGAGAGAAGGAAACAAGAGCTAATGGAGCGAGGACTTGTCATCCAAAGTGTACATGGGGATTATACATGCAGGCCGAAGGTGCTAGTAAACGGGGAGGATGCTGCTCCTTTTGATTATGTCCTTTTAGCAGTGAAATCGTATCATTTGGAGAGTGCGATTAAGGATATGGCCTCCTATGTCTCAGATAGAACAGCTGTCATTCCACTCCTTAATGGGGTGACTCATTTGGGAGAATTGCAGAAGGCATTTGGCACAGAGCGTGTTCTCGGGGGACTTTGCTTCATTGAGACAACTCTAACAAATGATGGAGTTATTCGTCAGACGAGTAAATTCCATGATATCGTATTCGGTGAGCTGGATGGAAAGCCGACAGAGCGGGCACAGAGATTTGCTGATTTATGCAGCGGAGCATATATGAGTGCTAACCACAGCATTATGATTAAGAAGGATATGTGGGAGAAGTATCTCTTTATCACGCTCTTCTCCGGCATTACGACGATGATGAGAGCGGCGATTGGCATAATTAAAGAGACTGATTCCGGGATGCGTGTGATCGAAGGCTTGCTTGATGAGATTTTACTCATTTTCCAAGAACATCATGCACCCTTGGAAGATGGTGCGAGAGAACGGCAGATAGAGAAAATAAAGGCATTAGGATATGAAATGAAGTCTTCGATGCTTCGTGATATGGAAAAAGGATATAGGACTGAAGCGGACCATCTGCAAGGATATCTTCTTGAACTGGCTGAGCAGTACAATCTGGAGACACCCCTTCTTCATGCGTCATATGCACATTTGAAAATTTATGAGAAATCACTAGCAGAATAATAGTCTGAATGGTAAAGGAATCTTCTTTGATAGAAGGTTCCTTTTTTTATTTATTTTCACGTATGTTTATTTTTTATGACATTTGATTGACATATTTCCGATTTAAAGTAGTAGCTAGAAAGTTAGTTACATAACTGGCAACAACATGAGGAAGGACGGAAAAAGTAGATGAACTTTATCAAGAGAGCATTCTTGAGCGTAAAAGCAAAGAAGTGCAAAAGTCTATTACAGTTATTTGTCTTTACGGTTATCTGCGTTTTGGTATTGAGTGGATTATCAATCCAGAGTGCGGCTACGACGTCAGCAGAGCTTGCGAAGCAGCAGCTTGGCGGAACCGTGACACTGAGCTTTGATCAAGAAAAAATGATGCAGGAGCAGCGAGAGGCAAGAGAAAGTGCTGGGTCAGAGGAAGGCCGTGAGCCATTTCGTTTCTCACAAACGCCTGTTGAGGTAGAGGATGCCGAGGCACTAACAACTTTATCACAATTGAGCGGCTATAATTTCACTTCTAGCACACAGGCTGTGGCCAGCAATTTCGATCCGATTGAAGCTTCATCAAATGATACAGCGAGTGATTCAAATCCAATGGGTGTAAGAATGCCTGATATGGGAATGGCTGATGCAGATGTGACCCTTCAAGGAGTGGTTTTCACTGATGCAACCACTGATTTTATGGATGGAAATGCAGAAATGATTGAGGGGACACATATTTCGGATGAACATATTGGTGAAAATGTCGCCATTATGGAAGAAACATTAGCAGAGGAAAATGATTTATCTGTCGGTGATAAGATTACAGTTGCCTCTTCTAGCGATGAGGATAAAACAGTAAAAGCAGAGATTATCGGAATCTACAAAACGACCTCCGCATCAACTGATCCTATGGGAATGAGTTTTACTTCCATGAACCCGTATAATCAAATTTATGTTCCTTATACATTAGCTAATGAAATTAAAGGCGAAGATTATGAGGGTACCATCGACAGTGCAACTTATTATATGGCAGATCCTGCCGATACAGATGCATTCATTGAGGATGCAGTAGCAATGGATGTCATTGATTTAGATACATATAAATTGGACGCAAATGACAGTCTTTATCAGCAAATGGTAGAGCCAATCAATAATGTCGCCTCTTTCTCTAAAAACATCGTTTATTTAGTGACCATTGCAGGTGCGATTATTTTAGGATTAATTGTGATGCTCGGAATTCGCGAGCGAAAGTATGAAATGGGTGTCCTTCTAGCGATAGGTGAGAAAAAAGGGAAATTAATCGGGCAGTTTATTGTTGAAATTCTTATTATAGCTGTCTTTGCGATTGGAATCGCTTCGCTGACAGGTAATTTAGTAGCTGATAAGATTGGTGACCAGCTCCTCTCGCAACAAGAAGAGTCTTCTGCAAATTCACGTGCAGATATAACTGAATTTGGCGGAAGAGGCATGCAAATGGGCCCTCCAAGAGGATTCGTCGGTCCAGGTCAACCAAATAATCAAGCGGATGCAGATGTTCAAGCAGTTGATCTTGATGTTCAAGTAACGGGGGCTGATCTTGGCAAGCTTGCTGGAATTGGCTTATTGATTGCTGTCATCGCGACATTAATCCCTTCATTATCGGTACTTCGATTGCAGCCTAAAGCGATTCTTTCAAGACAGGACTAAGGAGGAGAAATGAATGACTAATTTACTGGAATTCAAGGATGTAAGTTATTGGTATAAGTTTGGGAATAAAAATCAAGACATACTAAAGAACATTAATGTATCCTTTAATAAAGGGCTTTTCTATACCATTGTAGGTCCTTCAGGGTCCGGGAAGACAACCTTCCTTGCGTTAGCAAGTGCGCTCGATATGCCTAAGGGTGGAGAAGTGCTGTATGAGGGGAAGGATATTAAGAAAATTGGCTACTCCAAATTTCGGAACAAATATGTCTCGATTGTATTCCAGTCCTATAATCTGCTTCCTTATATGACAGCCTTGCAAAATATCACGACGGCCATGGAAATCACGGGAGCGAAGGTGGATAATCGTCGTGCCTATGCGATTGAGATGCTGAAGAAGGTCGGTATTAATGAGAAACAGGCCAATCAGAAGGTACTTACCTTGAGCGGCGGCCAGCAGCAGCGTGTATCGATTGCGCGTGCCCTATGCTGTCAATCTGATTTGATTGTGGCCGATGAGCCAACAGGAAATTTAGATGAGGATACAGCGAGTGAGATTATTGAATTATTCCTTGATCTCGCCCATAAGGAAGATAAATGCGTCATTGTTGTTACGCATGACCATAATTTATCTAAGATATCTGACGTGAACATTCGCTTATCCAAAGGCGAAATCACCGTTTCAAATACAGAAAAGCCAGTATTGGTGTAAGATAAGAGTAAACAAAAGATCTCCGAAAAACTTCGGGGATTTTTGTCCTATTCGTTTTTATTAGGGAGTGTTGCAGGATGCATAAGATATTGATTGTTGAAGATGAAATAGCCATCAGCCAAGTATTGAAGGCATATTTGAAAAAAGCCGGCTATGAGACAAAACAAGTGTATACAGGCGAAGAAGCACTCGATGCGTTCCGTGGGTATAATCCAGATTTGGTGCTGCTCGATGTGATGCTCCCGGGAAAAAACGGATGGGATATTCTAAAGGGCATCCGTTCAGAAAGCACGTGCCCTGTTATAATGCTGACTGCCCTTGGCGATGTGAACTACCGGCTTACAGGCTTGAATGACGGAGCGGATGATTATATCACGAAGCCATTTGTTGGTGATGAGGTAGTGGCAAGGGTACAGGCTGTATTAAGAAGGTCCATTAAGGTTATTGATGATAAAGAACGGAAGCAATATGGCTCCTTATCAATCAACATGAAGTCCCATACGGTTTCATTGCATGGCATTGAGCTTGACTTAACTCCACGTGATCTCGCTTTGCTCATTTTTTTTGGCCAGCATCCGAACCAGCTGTTTACACGCGACCAGCTGATTGAACATGTATGGGGACTGGATTATGATGGCAGTGACCGCGCAGTCGATTTATCCATTAAGAGGCTTCGGAAGGCTTTGAAGAATTGGCCAAGCACTGAGGGAGAAATCAAAACTCTGCGGGGATTGGGGTATCAGTTGAGTGTCTACGATAAAAAATAAGCGTAAGTTAACGAACATATTTGGCCTCTTGAAAGGCAAGTTTACTGACGAGCAGGACGAGGAGAAAAGAATTAGTCTTCTGCGCTATTGGACGATTCGATACCTCGTTACCCTTGTTATTGGCTTGACTATCATCGGTTTTGTTACCGGAATCATCATCCGGCAATCGACGTTGAATAAGAATCTCGCCATTGACCGCTATTTGGCGGAGGAAGTAGCCGCACGCATGCTCGATCAAATAGTTGGGACAGATATTCCGACAGACGGCGATGCAGAGTTGTTTTATAATCGGCAGAAGCTGCTTGAGCTCAGCGGAAGTCCATCGATTTACGTTGTGGATACGAATGGATCGATACTGATGGAGAACCGCTCAAAAGATCATTTGAATATCTCTTCCTTTTCACAGAAATTAATTTCAAGTAATAAAGAAGTACGGAAGTTAAAGAATATTGACGGAAAAGATTATTATTTGGTCAAGCGTCCAATAGCCTTGAATGATTCTGTACTTGGCTGGATTGTGGTCATCCAGTCAGAGGAGGAATTGACAGCAGTCGACCAGGAGTACAAGCTCTTGTTCCTGATGGTCATTAGTGCAGCTCTTCTTGGCTGGGCGGCAATCTATATTCTCTCTAGACGCTTGCTTAAGCCAATTGAAAATGTGGCTAAAGCTGCGAAGCAAGTTGAGGCAGGCAATTATGATATCGAATTAAATGAAAAGGTGAAGGAGCAAGAGGTGTATGATCTTGTTCACTCATTTAAAGAAATGGCTTATAAGCTTGAACAATTAGAATCAATCAGGGCGGAGCTGCTTGCTGGTGTTACGCATGAATTGAAGACCCCTGTCACCTCCATCAGCGGACTTTTACAGGCGGTTAATGATGAGGTTGTAACAGGGGAGGAGGCAAAGGAGTTTCTAGCTATCTCCTTACAGGAAACGAATCGATTGCAGAAGATGGTTAGTGATTTGCTTGATTTCAACTCATTCGCAGCCAATGCGATTCCCGTAAACAAGAAGCCAATTTATATTGGAGAAAGCCTTAAGGAGATGGTCTATCAATGGAGCCTTATTCAGGATAATGTGCCTATTGAGGTAACCATCGATAAACCGGATGAAGATATCGAGATATATACGGATGTGCTTCGCCTACAGCAAATTCTCTTGAATTTGCTCAATAATGCAAGGCAGGCTATTCAAGGGAAAGGCAAGATAACAATTACCATCTGTTTAGCAGATGCCCACTGGGTGGCAATAGATTTTCAGGATAACGGACCTGGTATCCCGGCTGCGGAGCAAGATTTGATATTTGAGCGATTCTATCGCGGTGAAGAAAAGAAATATAAGGTTAGAGGACTAGGGCTTGGGCTTCCTTTCAGTAAAATGTTAGCAAGAGCCATGGGGGGCGATTTGAAGCTGAAAGAAAGCAGCCAGGATGGAACTATTTTTACCATTACGCTTCCCTTTGATGATTAAGAATATGGTAAATGGAGGCTTTCGGACATAAGCTTCCATTTGCTTTATTAAGATCCAAGGTGCATGCATTTTGTTTTAAATGAATCATAAAAAATTATTAGTTTGACATTTTTCTGACACAATGCTCGGATATAGTAGTATTAGAAGGAAATGACTAGTCTGCGGTAATTATATATATAAAGAAGCAAAACAGGTAAGGAGAGGAATAGAATGGATTTCACTAATCGGAATGAACATGATGATTTGGAGGAAAAAAAGCCAAATGAACATGGGCCAATTAATGAAACAAGCAGTGATGAAGCAAACGGTGAGTACCGAAGCCATAAAATTAACCCAACCTATCTATCCTATCAAGGATATCATGAACTGAACTCTGCTCAAAAGGACAAGGAGACTTATGAACAATCTGCCCAGGAATCCGTTGACTCCATTATACTAGAAAAGCCAACGGAAAGGGAACCCGCAGAAAGCAGAACATCAAAAGAGAAGAGCAGATGGGTCACCCCTCTCGTTACAGCGCTGCTAAGTGCAGTGATTGTTCTTGGTTCCGGCTCGTATTTCGGCTTTGTTGATTTGACTGGAATCCTGCCCGGCGGTGAGGATGGAACGGTGAAATCGGTTGAAACAGCCGTTGCCAAGGTTGATGACAAGGATGGACTGCAAATAGACGAGACTTCTGTCTCCACAAGCGACACAATTAAGATGATTAATAAGGTATCTCCGGCAGTCGTTGGTGTGGTCAACATTCAGAAGATGAGCCCGGAAAATTATTATAATTATGGATTGCCAACTTCAGAGGAAGAGGGCTCACAAAATAAAGAATCGGGAACTGGTTCTGGCGTTATCTTTAAAAAGGATGGCGATCATGCCTATATCGTGACGAATAACCATGTCATTGAAGGTGCCGATTCGATAGAAGTATATTTAGCGAATGAGACAAAGGTAGAAGCAAAGCTGATCGGCGCAGATGCATTAACAGACCTTGCTGTCCTGGAAATAAGCAGCGAAAATGTCAAAGAGGTCGCGGAATTTGGCGATTCTGATAAATTGAGTGTCGGCCAGGAGGTGCTAGCAATCGGAAACCCGCTAGGTCTCGATTTCTCCGGTTCAGTCACACAAGGAATCATAAGCGGTTTACAGCGCACGGTGACTGTATCCACATCCGCTGGTGAATGGGACATGGATGTCATCCAGACAGATGCTGCTATCAATCCTGGAAACAGCGGAGGGGCACTCGTGAATCTAAGCGGTCAGGTCATTGGGATCAATAGCATGAAAATCTCTTCAGATGGTGTGGAAGGTATTGGGTTTGCAATTCCGTCCCAAGAAGCGAAAACCATTGTTAATGATCTCCTGGCAGATGGTTCAGTGCAGCGCGCATATGTAGGTGTTGGCTTGCAATCGATTGCGGAGATTCCGCAATATGTGCTTGAACGTCAGCTTAAGCTTCCAGCTGATGTAACAAACGGCTTGGTCGTCACACAGGTCGAGGCTGAATCACCTGCTGCACAAGCTGGAATCGAAGCCTACGATGTGATTGTGTCCATTGATGATACCGAGGTATCTAGTCTTAGCGAATTTAGAAAATATTTGTACAGCCAAACAAAGAATGGTGATACCGTCAAAATCAAGCTTTATCGTGATGGTGTTGTTAAAACCGTCACAGTAACGCTAACAGAGAAATAAAACTTAGTGAATAACGGTTGCTATCTTCCCTCCTAGGATAGCTGACTTTATTTGAATAGAGAAGATTTCGCTAAAGGAACTTGATTCGTTCAAGTTCCTTTAGGTTTAAGGCAGATTCAGTCGAATCTGTCTTTTTTATGGTTTGTTTTTTGGCTGTTCGTATGGAATGTTAATTAATTTATGCTCAATGAGCCGAATCTATTTACACAACAACTCTACCTGTTTATCAAACTCGGCGTTACGTTTATAGTACACGCCATTAAATTTCGATAATTTAAAGTCACCAATTTCTTCGTTTTGATGAAATGCTTTAACTGAACAACCATCATAAATTAAAAGAAAATCTCGTTCTTCCTGGTTTTCGTCACGTATAAATCTTAGCTCATCAACATTTGCTGTCCATTTGTTAATCCTTTCAATATCAGTTATTTCTCTAAAATTAATATTTTTATCTTTGATGACAATTTTATCTATGCCTTTATTTAAATAGATTGATTTGAAGGATTCCTCATCATCTTTTTGGCAGGATATTAGGCATGCTGTTAATACTAGTAGGGTAATATATAAAAGCAGTGATTTCATCACTTTGCACCTCCAATTTATTTAAAACTTTCCTATTCTTATTTCTATCTGTAACTATTAGATTCCTTTTGCACTTGAATGGGAGGCAATCATTAGCTTGAAGATAGAAAGAGTAATGAGTAGTCAAATTCAAGCATCTAAGAGTGTTGGTTAAATGGAAGATAAAGGATTTTTTGTGATTAAGGAAATGGGAATGCCAATTAGATGAACAGCCAAAAACCTATGCCGGAAATTATATTGAAAGCTTGTTGTATGATGACGGATCAGTTCAGGAAGGCAAGTGAGGATATGACAAAGAGGGTAAAGGAGCTAAAGATGGCTATTTAGCAGAGATAGAAAAAGGGACAGTTATGTCAATAAAATATTATGGAATATATTATAAAATGTAGAAGAAAGGAAAAGGGACTCGAATATAGGAAAACAAAATATATTACTGTAAGAATTTTTAGAAAAAAATGTCATTTTACATTTACATTGCATAAATTTTCCACTAAACTTCATTATATGCCAACCTATTTCAAGAGGGAGAAAAATATGATCAATGACCTTGTTGAAAGTTGTATCATCAACTTGTTTATCATCTTGATCTGCGTACAAATTAACCATTTCTGGCACGTTAAAAGAGAAGCGGTGGAAAACAACAATTATTTGGCCGTATTTATCACGCTTGCATGCAGCCTAAGCATCAATAGGCTATTTTTTGTCTCTGAAATTAATTCATCCCTTTCATTACATGCTGGGGATTTAGTTATCATTATCGGAATACTATATGGACGTGCATGGATAGGGACCATGCTGTTTATTCTTTTAGTGGCTGTATCGGCAGTTATTCATCCGCTTCAAGGTCTTTATGCATTTTTGGCCAGTTTGCCGGCGCTGTTAATGACCCTTTATTTACGGAAAATCTATGTGAAAATCCCAATTAAAAAGAAATATACACAGGCAGTCCTGATTTCGCTGATTTCTTCTATTAGTAGTTTGTCTTTAGCGAATATTTTTTTCTCAGATGAATGGATTTGGTTTGATAGCCTGCTGTACATGCTTGTTTATGTGGGAGGATTGCTTGTACTTGTATATTATATTGAAAGTCTAAAAAGGAGCAGGATGCTGAAACGGGAAATTATTAATACCGAAAAGCTCCAGGCCGTCAGTCATCTGGCTGCCTCCATTTCCCATGAAGTACGCAACCCTTTAACCGCTACAAAGGGATTTTTGCAATTATTGAAGAGTGATGATAATTTGTCGAAAGAGAAGAAGCAGCAATTCATTGATATTGCCATTTCTGAATTAAATCGGGCAGAGAATATAATTAACGACTATCTAGCCTTTGCAAAGCCCTCCATGGAGTTACAAGAAACCATTGAAATACAATCTGAGGTTCTTAAGGTGATAGAGATTGTGAAACCGCTTGCGAATATGAATGCTGTGTTTATTCAATGTCATGTCCCCATTTTTTACGTGAACGGTGAAAAACACTTATTCCAGCAATGCTTTGTCAATCTTGTGAAGAACGCGATTGAATCGATGCACAATGGCGGTGTTTTACTTGTGAAGGCGCAGCTAGCCAAGAATGGAAAAGGTGTTAATATCACTATATCTGATACAGGCATAGGTATGGATGATGAACAGCTTGGCAGACTGGGGGAACCATATTTTTCTACAAAAGGTGTGAAAGGGACAGGCTTAGGGATGGTTGCTGTCTATCGGATTGTTAAATCTATGCACGGTTCCATTCGCGTCAAAAGTAAGCCTCTAGAAGGTACGACGTTTACCATATACTTGCCAGGACATCCAGAACATCCAGAACAATAGAAATCCCCTGCGTGAAAACTACGTGAGGGGATTTCTTTGTAAGTCAGCTCACTTAATCTCATATAAATCTGTTGGAATCGCTTTAAGAAACGGGCTTGCTTCTCCGCAGGTGAGAATATGGAGCTCATGCATGGCTCGGGTGCAGGCAGTATATAACAGATTCCGTTCATGCTCATGGCCGTATTTTTCCTTTGATGCATCAAAGAGTATGACTGCATCGAATTCAATTCCTTTTGCTAAGTATGCAGGAAGGATAAGGATCCCTTTCGTGAAACGATAGATGGATTTATCCATCAGCTGTACATCATCTTTAACCTTCAGTTGTTCATATGCTGCATCAGCTTCATTTTGTGTTTTGCAAATAATAGCGATGGTTTGGTGTCCGCCATTCTGCAAGTGTTCAAGCAGCTGGTTAATCAATCTAAAGGAAGCATACTCGTCTTCTTGCTTATACAGAACAGGGAGTGCTCCGTTTCTGTTAAAAGGTTCAATCTGAACTTGGCTTAAGATCTTGCTGCTGAAGTCGATTATTTGACGAGTGGAACGATAGCTCTTTAATAAGATGATCTTTTCCGTCTCATCCGCTGGATAAAGCTCCGGAGAGAGCAGGGTTGGCGCTCCGTAAGAATGGGTGTAGATTGCTTGATTCATATCTCCCAGTATCGTCATCCGGCAGTTTGGGAAGAGGCGCTGGATTACTTCTAGATGAAAGGCTGAGTAATCCTGTGCCTCATCGATGAATAAATGGCGGATCGTTCGATTTGATCGCGTGCCCTCAAGCTCTTCCTTGAAATACAGATACGGGGCTGCATCTTCATATGGAAGGCGATTTTGGCTGATTTCCCTCCTGGTCAGTTTTCCTATCTCCTCCCATCGTTTTGGGAGAGTGGTGTCACCTTCTATTCTTAATCGGTCAGTGATATTGTTCTGAAATAAGTCTTTGTACATCTTTTTGACATGGAGGAAACGGTGTTGCTTGATGGCAATCCGAATTGGCTTGAAATATTTATGAGTGACTTTTTTGGCAAGCTCATTTTTTTCCCGGTCAAAATCATCAAATGTATCTTCTGTGTAGGATTTTCTTTTACGCATGGATCGATATGTGCCAATATAGTCCTTTGTATCAAGTAGCTCTATTTCTTCCTCTACCCATTCGGCTTTGCGCTCTATTTTCTCTATTCTATATAGCTCCTTTAGCAGCCATTCCTTCACCGATTGAAGGCGGCTTTGAATGGATAGGGATGGGTCAAGTGAATAAAAATAGTTAGCCATTTCAGCAGATGAAATTAAGGTCTTTTGACGAAGGACAATATTTTTGAATTGAAGTCCTTCCTTGCTGAGAGATTGGATATAGCGGTCAATTAATCCCTTATATTCCAATGAATTTTTAAAACGAATGGCCTCTATTCTGGCCTCGTATAGTTCATCCTCTTTTCCTCTTAGAACATACTCCATCTGTTCAAATGGATCGCTCACCTTATAGTCCTCTCCAATAAGTTTAGCCATGTAGTCAAAGAAGGTGACTTGCTGCATATTGTCTTCCCCAAGTGAGGGGAGAACCGTAGCTGTATAGCTGCTAAATAACGGATTGGGAGAAAAGAGCAGGATATTATCTGCCTTAATTTCATGAACATGCCGGTATAGGAGATAGGCAACGCGCTGCAGGGCGGCGGAGGTCTTGCCGCTTCCGGCTGCTCCTTGAACGACTAAATATCGATTCTTGTCATTGCGGATAAGGGTGTTCTGTTCCTTTTGTATAGTGGCGACGATATTCTTCATTTGGTTGTCTGCGTTTTGGCCAAGCACTTCCTTTAGGATTTCATCGCCAATCGTGATTCCTGTATCGAACATGCTTTTCAATTGTCCGCTCTTAATAATGTACTGTCTTTTTCTTTCCATCTCGCCTGTGATGACGCCGCCTGGCGTTTCATATTGAGCTGGACCCGGTGAATAGTCATAATAGATGCTTGAGATGGGTGCCCGCCAATCATAGATGAGAAAATTCTCTTGGGCATCGTCCATAAGGGAAGAGATACCGAGATAGATGATATCTGAAGTTGGTTCTCCGTCTTCATGGAAGTCTACGCGGCCGAAGTAGGGGGAATCCTTCAGCAGACTTAACGTTTTTAGCTGCCTGTTCATATGTCCATGTGCCCGCTCACGTTCAGATAATAGCTCAGCCTGCTGGCGTATGCTTGCTAATGTCTCTACCGCATCCTCTGTGTTATCGATATTCACCGTTACATCATCCCAGAAGGTTTGTCGTATCTCGGTGACATCCTGTCTGACCCCGCCTTGCGATTCTTTTACGCTGGCAAACCGTTTCTCAATTAAGGAGATGATTTCTGCTAATCTGTCTTTTTCTGCCCGTAGTTCAATGGATTCAGATTTATTCATATGCGAACCCTCCAGGATTTTATAATTAGACTTTGTTAAACATAGATATGATTTTTTTGCAGGTGCGGCAAGCGGAAATCCGCCACCTTCTCCTGTACTTCACATTTTTAATGTTGGCCGGATATACTCCGGATAATGGCTGTTATTTGATACTCAAATGATAGTTTGTTACATTAAATATTGTTATCCTAATTATACCATTGGGTTAGAGTTATTTAGCCAGCCATGACTGGCATCTGGATTTCTAGAAAGAAGGTAAGATGATATGGAAACAAAAACATGCAATGAATCCAGGGTTGTAAAAACAAGCCGAATATTCCCAAGTGATGTGAATGACCATAACACATTGTTTGGAGGGAAGCTTATGAGTGATATTGACATGACGGCTTCCATCTCAGCGACACGCCACTGCCGAAAAGCAGTTGTAACAGCCTCTACAGATTCAGTTGATTTCTTAGCTCCTATTTCTCCGGAGGATTCTGTCTGCTTGGAGTCGTATGTAAGCTGGACAGGGAATAGTTCGATGGAAGTATTCGTTAAGGTGACGGCAGAGAATTTGATGACCGGGGAACGCAAGATAGCGGCAACTGCTTTCTTAACATTCGTTGCTATGGATGAGAGCGGCAAGCCGACGCGTGTACCTAAAGTCATTCCAGAAACAGCAGAGGAAAAGAAATTAAACGAGACGGCAGTCTTTAGAGCAGATAAGCGCAAAGAAAATCGCAAGCAAAGTAAAGAGCTGGCGGAATTCTTCACTACTAATCGTCCGTGGGAACGCTAAAAAGCAAGTACACTCTTTCAATTGGACAATATGTTTATAAAGAGAGCCTGATTCTGATATAGCTCAAAGAAAAGGAACCATCCAATTTTTTTGAATTAGCGGGTGGCTCCTTTTTGTATTCACTTCTATCTATTATTATGTTCATCAGGCTTTGCGATTTCATCGAAATGAACAGCTAGCTCATCCAGTTTGTGCGTTAAGTAGTCTTCAAGCAGTGGAAGACCGTGGCCAGTGACGGCAAATTGCGGCTTTAAGGTGTTCAGTATTCTGACAGATTCACGAGCAGCATTCCAATCAGTCGTGAAGTAGGCTGGCGGTCCGCTGATCTCCTGCTTCTGGGTGAGTACTTTGTATAATGACTCTTGTTTAACTCCGACGAAGGCATCTCCTGCAATCAGGAAGCTGTCTTCTTTGCGGAAAAGGGAGATATGGCCTGGCGTATGGCCTGGTGTATGAATCCATTCCCAGCCCGGCATATCTGGAACGGTTCCATCTGCGGGTAAAGGGTGAACCTTGTTGCCAATATCAATGCCATGATTGGGGAAGAATCGGGCGATATCCGGGACTAAACCGCCTGCAGCTTTTGTGTTGGGTTCTGGATAGTTTCTTTGTCCAGTTAAATAGGGTAGTTCAAGTTCATGTGCATAGACCGGAATATCCCATTTTTCTAACAGGGCTTCGAGAGCCCCGACATGGTCGAAATGCCCATGTGTCAGAATAATGGCTTTTGGCTTGCTTCCCTCCCCGAATCGCTTCTCAACTGCTTCGATGATTTCATCATCGGCCTTAGGCATCCCTGCATCAACTAAAACGAAATCGTCATGATTTGGCAGTCCGACCAACGTAACATTCACAATTTGGGTGTTTAATACAT
The DNA here is from genome assembly GCF_002946355.1 of Pradoshia eiseniae. NCBI lineage: Bacteria > Bacillati > Bacillota > Bacilli > Caryophanales > Bacillaceae > Pradoshia > Pradoshia eiseniae. Next base: position 145,333 of record NZ_PKOZ01000005.1, on the reverse strand, counting down.
AAATATCTTCCTTGACCTCTATCCCCATTCCGCTCGTCAACGAGGTTAAAGGAATATATGTATGCTGGAATGTTTGCTTTGATTTTTCATCCATGGCATGCTCCTCCTTCTATTATTACTTATTTTTATTTACCCTCTTTATTTTCTTACTAACTGGAATTTCAAATCAGGTATAAAATGGTTTTAGTCCAAATAGACTGAAATGATTTTTAAAAGGTATAATAATAATTTCAGGTTATAAAATTGCCTATTCTTTAAGTTGTGATTTTAGCATGTTCAAGTATAATAAAGGGTATGGCTTTACCTTTAATTTAGGAAGAATATGGTGAGTTTACATGTCTAACAATAATCGGAATTTCACATCCAAGATCGATTACGGTCTGCTGTTCATTATTTTCCTTCTATTTGTTATGAGCTGCTTGGCTATATATAGCGCTCAGACAACGGGACAATATGGGGAGAATTTTGTCGTTAAACAAATTATGTGGTATGTGGTTGGATTGACAATCGCCTTTTTAATCATGACATTGGATGCCGACCAGCTAAAGAAAATGTCATGGTATTTATATGGCCTCGGTCTTCTTCTCTTGCTTGGTTTGATTGTTGCCCCAGAAGGCTTGGCTCCAGTTATAAATGGTGCGAAAAGCTGGTATAAACTGCCAGGGTTAGGTTCTATACAGCCTTCAGAGATGATGAAGGTCTTCTTGATTATGGCCTTATCTGCCCTTATCCAAAATCACCATGCGAAGCATCGAATCAGAACCATGCAAACAGATTTCATCCTGTTGATGAAAATAGGCTTAACAACGGGTGCGCCATTAATGCTTGTTATGCAGCAGCCTGACCTTGGGACTTCACTCGTCATGATTGCCATCATGATTGGCATGATTTTTGTTTCCGGGATAACATGGAGAATCTTGCTTCCGATGTTCGGCGGCGGATTGCTGCTGGTGGGAACGATATTCTATTTAGTCGTCTGGCATCCAGATATTATGGAAAAATACTTCCACGTGAAACAATACCAATTTGGGCGAATATATGCCTGGCTTGATCCGTATAATTACACCTCATCAGAGGGATACCAATTAATCAAATCCTTGCTGGCTATCGGTTCTGGAACAACCTCAGGGAAAGGATTTGGAAACAAAGAAGTATATTTGCCTGAGGGACATACTGACTTTATTTTTGCGGTCATTGGCGAGGAATATGGCTTCTTTGGTGCAAGCGCCGTGATCATTCTCTTTTTCATGCTCATCTATAATATGACAAAGATCGGGCTTGAGACAAAAAATGAATATAACACGTATATTTGTGTTGGTGTCATTTGCATGCTGACTTTCCATGTGTTCGAAAATATAGGGATGACGATTGGCCTCTTGCCAATCACGGGCATTCCGCTGCCATTCCTGAGTTATGGGGGGAGTTCACTCCTCGGCAATATGATGGCAATCGGGCTGATTTTCAGCATACGATATCACCATAGGAAATACATGTTTTCGACGTAATGTAAAAGGAGGGAAATATCCCTTCTTTTTTTATGGACAAAAAAGCAAAAGCTCTAAATAAGGAACTGAACAGATTAGGAGGACTTGCTGAAAGGACATATAGATGATGGATATCAGGTGACCATTGACGCTTTAGTGGAATAGGTTCAGGTCATGCGGTATATGTATAAAAGTGAATAGTATCATGTTGAAATCAGTATTTAGTAAATTTTCTATATACTCTTTTTTTATTTTGATATAATAATATGGAGTGGTGAATAGATTGTCTATGCAGAATGCAATAAGACAAAAAAGCAGTACTAATCCGTCTGTCGGCAATTGATGGGCATTGCAGAAATGTTAGATATATAAATTAAAACAAGTAAGCAGGCACAAATAGGATGAAGCGGGTGTACAAGTATGAGTACTATAATTGATGTTTTAAAGAAGAAGGAGTTGTTCTCCTGCTTGACTAAACAAGAATTAAGCGTATTGGAGCCATTTCTATATGAAAGAAAGCTCAAAAAAGGACAGTATCTTTTTTGGCAGGGGGATCCTAAGCAGCGAATGTATTATTTGTTGGAGGGGTATGTCACCCTTGAAAAATCCAATAAGCAGGGCAGTCTGCAGTACCACCAATACATAAAGAAAGATTCGCTATTTCCGTATAATGGACTGTTTGCTGATACAGACGAGTATTGCCATTCGGCTATTGCAGAAACAGATGTCCATGTTGTGTACTTATCGATAGATGTGTTTGAGGGGTTTGTGGCTAAGCATAGCCGGCTGCTTCAAAGATTGATTAAAGAGTACGGCAAAATACTTGAAGGCCAAGAGAGGCGAATTCAGCACGGTATTATTCCGAATGCGCAGGAAAGAGTGATGAATTCTATTTCATATTTAATGATGGACTTGGGTGTGGAGTATCCGAATTACATTCGAATTGATATTCCTCTTACTACAGCAAAAATATCTTCTATTTCAGGAACATCCAGAGAAACAGCTAGCATGGTCATAAATAAATTAAAACGGGAGAAGAAATTAACAATCAAAGGGAAAGTGATGTACATTCATGAACCTCAATACTTTGAAAAATTAGTTATATAGGTCTTTAAATGCAATATATTTGAAAATAGACATATTGAACCAGTATTATAGGACTAATAATATTTGGATGGAATGGAAGTGCTACAATGATTAAAGTGTCCTATAATGTATTGGGATCTGCGGTGTATCTGGTTGGATTGGCCTTAGTGCTTAAATTTCCAGGTCAGGAATCAATGGTCGGGAATCAGTTGTTCGAAGAGTTTTCGTGGACGCAAGAGGGTCTTTTCGGTCTTTCTACTGTATGGCTTGTGGCAGCTAGCATCCAATTTATTGGCGTATTGCTGCTGATCAAATGGTTCACAGATGAATATCCAACCCACAGAAGGAAATTCCGATATTTGGAGCCGTTATTCCTGATTGCAGCTGTCGTTATTCCATCTATTGCTGTAAACAATCTGTTTAAAATGGGTGAGGATGTGTACGCCTACTCTGGTCAGTCCGGTGCCGATGCGGTGCTATATCTACATGAAGAAAGCTCTTGTGCACAAAGGACCGATGGGGAAACAGTGGAGTGCTCGATTGTTCTCAGGAACTTTCAGCATCACTCACAGCAAATTAAGCTAGTATTCCCAGAGATAGAAGGCTTGCATAAAGAAAAGGTGACAACAGCCTATTTGCAACAGCGCGAAAAGAGAGCTATAAAAGTATCCTTCTCACCTGAAGAGCTGAAGCATCATGATGATATACCAAATTTTCAAATAGAAAGCTAATCAAGTGGCCTATGCCCAGTTAAATGGGGATAGGCCTTTTATGTGGTCTGAACGATGATTGGAGGAGAATGATGAAGATTATGAATAAGAAAGAGAGACATGCTTTAATTAAGAAGGTAATCACGCAAAATGAAATTAAAACACAGGAACAGCTTGTGGAAGAATTGGCAAAGAATGGGCTTGAAATAACACAGGCAACAATTTCACGTGATATTCGCGAGTTAAACCTGGCGAAATACCCTGCTAAATCAGGAGGGACAAGATATGGGTTCGTGGCAGAATATAAGTATTTAGATACGATCAAGCTGCGCAAAAAGCTGGAAGATGCACTGATTAGCATGGAGAGAATTGAATATTTCATTCTCTTAAAAACATTGCCTGGTCATGCCCAAACCATTGGAGCTGTCTTGGATGAGCTGGATTGGGAAGAAAAAGCAGGAACAATTTGCGGAAATGATACTTCCTTAATCATCTGTAAAACGAAGGAACAGGCAAAAGTGATTGAACAGCGGCTGAAAGCATTAAGCAGCTAATAAAATATGATTAATTAAAAAATTTTTTGAATAGATATTGTGTATTATACAGTTTTTTATGCAATTTCCCGATTTCAGAAAGCGTTTTCCTTAAAAAGATGATAATAAACATACGAATACCTCACTAAATATGAAGAATTTTGCGTAAAATTTCACATTTTCTATGTGAATAATTTCACGATGTATAAATAAACGGTTTCCTATAATGAACCTGTAAGATAAATCAGATGCAGGAGGTAAGTAATTTGAGTAAGCCTATTCACGTAACTTCTGAAATTGGAAAGTTGAAAACTGTAATGCTGAAACGTCCAGGATATGAAGTTGAAAACCTAACTCCGGAATATCTAGAAAGATTGCTTTTCGATGATATCCCGTATTTACCGATAATCCAAGAAGAGCATGATTATTTTGCAAAAACTTTGCAGGATGAGGGAGTAGAGGTTTTATATCTTGAAAACCTAGTAGCTGAATCATTAACCAATCCGGAAGTCAAAGATGAATTTGTCAGCCGGATGCTGCAAGAAAGTAATATGACGAGCCCTCGTACATATGAAAATCTAAAAGAATACTTATTATCATTCTCTAACCTAGACATGGTTAACAAAATCATGGCGGGTATTCGCAAGAATGAGCTTGATATTGAAAAAAGAAAACATCTGTATGAATTGATGGAAGACCACTATCCATTCTACACAGATCCAATGCCGAACCTGTACTTCACTCGTGACCCGGCAGCTGCGATTGGAAATGGTCTATCAATCAATAATATGAGAGAGCCGGCACGTCGCCGTGAATCCATGTTCATGGAGTATGTCATTAAACATCACCCTCGCTTTGCAGGACATGATATTCCTGTTTGGCTTGACCGTAATTATAATAACCCAATCGAGGGCGGCGATGAGCTTGTCTTGAGTGAAGAAGTCGTTGCAATTGGTGTATCAGCACGTACATCTGCGAAAGCCATTGAGAAATTGGCTATCAATCTATTCAAGAAACAAGACAAGGTGAAAAAAGTCGTTGCTATTGAAATTCCAAGCTGCCGTGCATTCATGCACTTAGACACGGTCTTCACAATGGTAGATCGCAATAGCTTTACGATTCACCCGATGATTCAAGGCCCTGGCGGTAAAATGAACATTTACATTCTTGAAAAAGGACAAGATGAAGAGCATGTAACAATCTCTTACCGTACAGATATTCAAGAAGCATTGAAAGAAGTATTGAATCTAACTGAATTAGATTTAATCCTTTGCGGTAATGGAGATGAAATTGCAGCTGCACGTGAACAATGGAATGATGGTTCAAACACGCTGGCAATCGCTCCTGGTGTTGTTGTTACTTATGATCGAAACTATGTATCTAACCAATGCTTGCGCGAGCATGGCATTAAGGTTATTGAAATTAAAAGCTCGGAATTATCCCGCGGTCGTGGGGGCCCACGCTGCATGAGCATGCCGCTTGTTCGTGAAGATATCTAAATATAAAAATATATCGTTCTATTATGGAAGGGGAATTAACTAAATGCTTGTTACTAAACCAGATTTCAGAGGAAAAAGTTTCTTGTGCGAAAAGGATTTCTCAAAAGAAGAGTTTGTGTATATGATAGAATTTGCTGCTAAATTGAAAGATATGAAAAAACAAGGCATTCCACACCGTTATATGGCTGGCAAAAACATTGCGCTTCTTTTTGAAAAACCATCAACAAGAACTCGCTGTGCCTTCACAGTGGCTTGCACAGATTTAGGTGCACACCCTGAATACTTGGGTAAAGATGATATCCAGCTTGGCAAGAAAGAGTCTATTGAAGATACTGCTAAGGTACTAGGCAGAATGTTTGATGGAATTGAGTTCCGCGGCTTTGAGCATTCTAAGGTAGAAATGCTTGCTGAACACTCTGGTGTTCCAGTATGGAACGGATTAACAGATATGTGGCATCCTACACAAACATTAGCAGACTTCTTGACTGTTCAAGAAAACTTCGGACACTTAGAAGGCGTGAAATTCGTTTATGTTGGCGATGGCCGTAATAATGTTGCAAACAGCTTGCTCATTGGCGGAGCTCTTGTCGGTATGGATGTGAGAATTTGCTCACCTGAATCCTTATTCCCAGAAAGCTCTATCGTTGAAATGGCTAAGGAAATGGCTCAGAAATCTGGCGGACGTGTAACTATTACATCTGATGTCGATGAAGCGGTAAATGGCGCAGATGTTATTTATACAGATGTTTGGGTATCCATGGGTGAAGAAGATAAATTCGCAGAGCGTATTGCCTTGCTTTCTCCATACCAAGTTAACATGGACATGATCAGCAAAACAGGCAATGAGAATGTAATCTTCTTGCACTGCTTGCCAGCATTCCATGATCTTGAAACTTCCTATGGCCGCAGTGTGTTTGAAAAACACGGATTGAGCGAAATGGAAGTGACAGATGAAGTATTCCGCAGCAAACACTCCAAAGTGTTTGACCAAGCAGAAAACCGCATGCACACAATCAAAGCGGTAATGGCTTTAACACTAGGAAATATTGAAGAATAACTAAAATGGGGCAGGGGCTTCCCTGCCTCCACATTTACTTTAAGAGGTGATTTTAGATGGAAGGAAATAAAAAGCTTGGACTGGTTTCGCTAATCGCGATTGTTGTAGGGTCCATGATTGGCGGAGGAGCATTTAACTTAGCCTCCGATATGGCTGGTGCTGCTTCTCCGGGTGCAAGCATTATCGGTTGGGTTATCACAGGTATCGGTATGATTGCCCTAGCTTTCTCATTCCAAAACTTAAATGAAAAGAGACCAGATCTTGAAGGCGGCGTATTCAGTTATGCCACTGCCGGATTCGGTAAATTCTTAGGATTCAACAGTGCTTGGGGATATTGGATTTCTGCTTGGCTCGGAAACGTAGCTTATGCGACACTCGTATTCTCATCCATTGGTTACTTTTTCCCAGTCTTTGAGGGCGGACAAAATATCGCAGCCATCATTGGTGCCAGTGTTTTGTTATGGGTTGTTCATGGTCTCGTATTAAGAGGCGTACATTCAGCTGCACTCGTTAATATCGTGACAACTATCGCTAAGCTCGTTCCGATTTTCTTATTCATTATTATCGGGATTTTTGCGTTCAATGCTGATATCTTCATTGATGACTTCTGGGGTACAGGAGCAGGCTTCCAATTCTCTGATGTCATGGCTCAAACGAAAAGCACAATGCTTGTAACTCTTTGGGTATTCATTGGTATTGAGGGTGCGGTTGTTCTATCTTCTCGTGCTAAAGACAAAAAAGACGTTGGTAAAGCGACTGTCATTGGTTTGATCGGGACGCTTGCTATCTATGTGTTAATTTCCTTCATGTCTATGGGGGTTATGCATAGAGCAGATGTGGCTGGATTAGCTAACCCGTCAATGGCGTATATTTTTGAGGAGATTGTCGGACCTTGGGGAGCAACGTTCATTAACCTTGGCTTAATCATCTCTGTACTTGGTGCATGGCTTGGCTGGACTTTGCTAGCCTCTGAGATTCCATATCTAGCTGGTAAAGAAAAGCTATTCCCTTCTTGGTTTGCTAAAGTAAATAAAAATGGAGCACCAGCAAACTCACTATGGTTAACAAATGGATTAATCCAAGTGTTCTTATTAACATTCCTTGTTTCTGAACAAGCGTACAATTTTGCATTCTCTTTAGCGTCATCTGCTATTTTAATTCCATATGCCTTTACAGCATTCTATCAATTGAAATATTCCATTCAAGACAAAGCAGCCGATCGCGCAAAAAATCTCTTTGTCGGAATCGTGGCAAGCGTATATGCTATCTGGATGGTTTATGCCGCGGGTGTAGGTTACTTATTATTAACTATGCTGCTGTATGCACCAGGCATCGCTATTTACTATCTCGTTCAAAAAGAGGCGAATGTGAAACAAGTATTCACGAAAACAGACTTGGCGATTTCTGCCGCACTTATCGTCTTTGCGGTTGCAGCCATCTATGGATTGGTCACTGGAGCCATCACTATTTAATCTCATTCGCTTGAAACATTAGACATGGTAGGAGGAATACTTTGATGAAAAGGCAAAAGATTGTTATTGCTCTTGGGGGAAACGCCATCCAATCAGGAGATGCGAGTGCCAAAGCTCAGCAAATGGCGCTTGAGAAAACAGCTGAGCAGCTTGTCGGTCTAGTTGAAGCCGGAAATGATATTATCATTTCACACGGAAATGGTCCGCAAGTCGGTAATATTCTTCTTCAGCAAAAGGCTGCTGACTGCGAGAAAAATCCAGCAATGCCTCTTGATACATGCGGAGCAATGTCTCAAGGAATGATTGGTTATTGGCTTGAAAATGCAATGGATAAAGCATTGGCCAAAAGAAAGATTGAGAAAGAGGTTGTTGGCATTGTGACACGCGTAGTCGTGGATGAAAATGACCCAGCCTTCATCAATCCGACAAAACCGATTGGACCTTTCTATACAAAAGAAGAAGCTGAAAAAATGATTTCTGAGACAGGCGCTTCTGTTAAAGAGGACGCAGGACGCGGATGGAGAAAAGTAGTTCCTTCACCAAAACCAATCAGCATTCAAGAACATAGAAGCATCAATACACTTGTTGAAGATGGCAAAATCGTCATTTCAACAGGCGGCGGCGGAATCCCAGTTGTCGTAAAGGATGGAGAGTTAGTAGGTGTAGAGGCTGTAATCGATAAGGATTTTGCCTCAGAGAAGCTTGCTGAACTTGTTGATGCGGATATCCTTCTTATCCTTACAGCTGTTGATAATATCTACATCAATTACAATAAGCCGAACCAGCAATTGCTTGATAAGGTTGGCACAAGTGATTTGAAAGGATATGCGGAGGAAGGGCAATTTGCACCTGGAAGCATGCTTCCTAAGGTTGAAGCGGCCATTCAATTCGCTGAATCAAGGGAAGGCAGAACTACAATCATCACCTCTCTTGATCAAGTGGTAGCAGCCCTTGAAGGAAAAGCAGGCACAAGGGTATCTATGGAATATAATAAAATGTACTCTGCCTGATTAGGCAAAAAACATTACATGACGGGGCTGTCCCATGAGTCATTGAAGAATGACTTTGAGGGACAGCCTCATCTTTATTTTTTGAATTGATTATTTTGGCTGTTTACCTTCCCGTGGTGCTTTTCGGCATGCGGTCCGGCATTGCCCTTCACGCTTGCTGCGCTCACTCCTGCCTTTGATGGATCTTTCTTTAATCTGGCCATTGATGAATCACCTCCGTTTATAGCTTTCACCAAATGCATAAAACAAAAATGCCCTATTTATGGTTTTTTCGTTGCAGAATTTACAGAAATCTCTTATATTTATAAATATAGGATATTTGTTTCAAATTTTTTTGAGTCAAAAATGAATGAGCATTCATTCAAATAAAAGGGGGATTAATGTTGGACCTTCAAATTAAAAAAGTAGCCGTTTTAGGCTCCGGAGTAATGGGCTCTGGCATCGCGGCACATTTAGCAAACATCGGTATTCCGGTTAAGCTATTAGATATCGTTCCTAGAGAACTTACCGGAGACGAACAAAAGAAAGGGCTGACTATTGAAGACAAGCAAGTCCGTAATCGATTGGCCCAAACCGCGATTCAAAAATTATTAAAGCAAAAACCTGCACCACTGACATCCAAGAAAAATTTATCGTTAATTGAAGCGGGAAATTTTGAAGATGATTTGCCGAAAATCGGCGACTGTGACTGGATCATCGAGGTTGTTGTCGAAAGACTCGATATTAAGCAAAGCGTATTTGCGCAAATTGATAAATATAGAAAGCCCGGCACTATCGTCAGCTCCAATACATCAGGTATCTCTATTGAAGCAATGGCTGAAGGACGCTCAGAGGATTTCCGAAAACACTTCCTTGGAACTCACTTCTTCAATCCTCCGCGCTATCTGAAATTATTGGAGATCATCCCAACCAAGGATACAGACTCAGAGGTTCTCCAAGCGATGAAATTATTTGGGGAAGATGTTCTCGGCAAGGGTGTTGTTGAGGCGAAAGACACTCCTAACTTCATCGGTAACCGGGTTGGAACATACGGTTTACTCGTAACCGTTCGTGAAATGATTGAAAGGGGTTACAGTGTTGGCGAAGTTGATTCTGTAACAGGCCCATTGATTGGCCGTCCTAAGAGTGCTACCTTCCGGACTCTTGATGTGGTTGGATTAGACACATTTGCGCACGTAGCAAAAAATGTCTATGACAATGTCAGTAATGAGGAAGAGAAAAAAGTATTTGAAGTACCTGAATTTATGACGAAAATGCTTGAAAATGGCTGGCTCGGAAGCAAATCAGGCCAAGGCTTCTACTTAAAGAAGGGCAAGGAAATCCTTGAGCTGGACCCATCTACGCTTGAGTATACAGAGCGTAAGAAATTGAAAGCGCCATCACTTGAAAGGGCTAAGCAAGAAAAAGGGGCTGCCCGTAAGTTGAAAGCACTGATTTACGCGGATGATCGGGTTGGCGAATTGCTGTGGAATGTCATCAGTCCGACGCTCGTCTATTCGGCTGAATTACTTGGCGAGATTGCGGATACAATCGTGGCGATTGACCAGGCCATGAAATGGGGCTTCGGCTGGCAGCTAGGACCTTTTGAAATCTGGGATGCCATCGGTGTGGAGAAGTCCGTTGCGAAAATGGAGGAAGAGGGAGTCTCAGTTCCTGTTTGGGTGAAGGAAATGATTGAGAATGGCCATACATCCTTCTATAAAGAAGGAGAAAATGGCACGCTCTTTTATACGGATGGGGACTACAAGGAAGTAGCTGTAAATGAGAAAGTCATTAATTTGAAACAGCTGAAAAAGCAAAAAGGCGTCATCAAGAAAAATAGCGGCGCAAGCTTAATTGATCTTGGAGATGGAGTCGCCCTGCTTGAATTCCATTCACCAAATAACGCAATTGGCTTTGATATTATCCAAATGATCAATTACGCGATTGATGAAGTTGAGAAAAATTACAAAGGCTTGGTAATCGGAAACCAAGGCAAGAATTTCTGCGTTGGCGCGAACTTGGCTATGATTTTGATGGAAGTGCAGGATGACAATATTTTCGACGTGGATATGATTATCCGTCAATTCCAGCAGGCTATGATGAAAATCAAATACAGCCGCAAGCCGGTAGTTGCTGCACCGCACAATATGACACTTGGAGGAGGGGCAGAGATTTGTTTGCCTGCTGCGAGAATCCAAGCTTCCACAGAAACATATATGGGACTTGTAGAAACAGGAGTCGGCCTGCTTCCGGGAGGCGGCGGTAATAAGGAATTGTATATCAAACATTTAGATAATCTGCCAAATGGCGTTGATTTTGATTTGACGCAAATCGCGATTAAAGTCTTTGAAACAATTGCCACTGCTAAGGTATCTACTTCTGGGGAGGAAGCACGAGACAATAACTTCCTAAGCGCGGCAGATGGAATAAGCGTTAACCCAGATCATCAATTATATGATGCGAAACAGGCTGTCCTTGCGTTAGCTAACACAGGCTATAAGGCGCCAGCTCGTAAGAAAATCCCTGTTTCCGGTGAACCTGGATATGCAGCCTTGCTGCTGGGAGCACAAACGATGCTTTACTCGGGCTATATTTCTGAGCATGATTTAAAGATTGCTCAAAAGATTGCCTATGTTCTTGCAGGAGGAAAGGTTCCTTACGGGACTGAGGTCGATGAGCAGTATTTGCTTGATCTTGAGCGCGAAGCCTTCATCAGCCTTGTACAGGAAGCAAAATCACAAGCCCGTATGCAGCACATGCTCGTTAAAGGAAAACCATTACGTAACTAAGCGTAAATCAATAAATGAGGGGGATTGGCATGAGAGAAGCAGTAATAGTAGCCGGAGCAAGAACGCCAGTCGGCAGAGCTAAAAAAGGGACTCTGGCAAGTGTTAGACCAGATGATTTAGGTGCTCTGGTTGTAAAAGAAACGTTAAAGCGCGCCAATAATTATGACGGACCAATTGATGATATGGTATTTGGCTGTGCGATGCCTGAGGCAGAACAAGGCTTGAATGTCGCCCGTAATATCGGCGCATTAGCCGGTCTGCCATACAATGTCCCAGCAATTACAATCAATCGCTATTGTTCCTCTGGACTTCAATCGATTGCCTATGGAGCAGAACGTATTATGCTCGGCCATTCAGATACCGTACTGGCTGGAGGCGTGGAATCAATGAGTATGGTTCCTATGATGGGGCATGTCGTCCGTCCTAATGCTACATTAGCTGAAACAGCTCCAGAATATTACATGGGAATGGGGCATACAGCTGAAGAGGTAGCGAAGAAATTCAATATTTCCCGTGAGGATCAGGATGCATTTGCAGTGCGAAGCCATGAGAAGGCTGCAAATGCGATTGCTGAAGGGAAGTTCAAGGATGAAATCGTACCGGTTGATGTAACCCTCCGTCAGGTTGGTGCTGATAATAAATTGGTTGAAAAGCAGGTTCGGTTTGATACAGATGAAGGTGTTCGTCCGGGAACGACTATTGAAGTGCTTGGCAAGCTTCGCCCGGCATTCTCAATTACAGGCACGGTCACAGCAGGGAATGCCTCGCAAACAAGTGACGGCGCTGCTGCTGTCCTGCTAATGGATAAGGAGAAGGCTGAGGCAGAAGGGCTAAAACCGCTTTTGAAATTCCATTCCTTCGCGGTTGCAGGTGTGCCTCCTGAGATTATGGGAATCGGTCCTGTTGAAGCTATACCAAAGGCATTAAAGCTCGCTGGATTAAGCTTGTCTGACATCGGTTTGTTCGAATTGAATGAAGCTTTCGCTTCCCAGTCCATCCAAGTTATTCGTCATTTGGGCTTAGATGAAGAGAAGGTTAACGTAAATGGTGGAGCAATCGCCTTAGGGCATCCGTTAGGCTGCTCTGGAACAAAATTGACGCTCAGTCTTCTGCATGAAATGAAACGACGCAATGAGCAGTTCGGTGTGGTTACAATGTGCATCGGCGGCGGGATGGGTGCTGCAGGTGTATTCGAATTACTTGCTTAATAGATAAAAAGCAACTTAACTGCCGGCAATAGGAGATAGTCTCTTCATTGCCGGGGCTTAAAACATAAGGAGGAACGAAAAATGGCAAATCATACAGAAGAAGTGTTAAAAGGCGGAGCGTTCTTAATCGAAGATATCGATGCGGAGAGAATGTTCACACCAGAAGATTACTCAGATGAGCACAAAATGATTGCGAAAACAACAGATGAATATGTGGCCAATGAAGTGCTTCCGCAAGTGGAATATTTGGAGGAGCATGAATTCGATCGCTCTGTCAAACTATTAAAACAGGCTGGAGAGCTGGGACTGCTCGGCGCTGATGTGCCAGAAGAGTATGGCGGACTTGGTTTAGATAAAGTCAGCTCTGCGCTCATTTCAGAGAAAATGTCCCGTGCTGGCGGCTTCTCCATTACACATGGTGCCCATGTTGGAATCGGTTCCCTTCCAATCGTGCTATTCGGTAATGAGGAGCAAAAGCAAAAGTATCTGCCGCTTCTTGCTACTGGCGAGAAATTGGCTGCCTACGCATTGACAGAGCCAAGCTCTGGTTCTGATGCCCTTGGCGCAAAAACAACAGCCAAATTAAATGAAGCTGGTACTCATTACATCCTTAATGGGGAAAAACAATGGATCACGAATGCTGGATTTGCTGATGTATTCGTTGTCTATGCAAAAATCGATGGCGATAAATTCTCCGCCTTCATCGTAGAAAGAGAATACCCAGGTGTTTCTACAGGGGCAGAAGAAAAGAAAATGGGAATCAAAAGCTCTTCAACTCGTACACTCATTCTAGAAGATGCAGAGGTGCCTGTTGAGAACTTATTGGGTGAAGCAGGGCGCGGTCATGTCATCGCCTTTAACATTTTGAATATTGGTCGCTATAAATTAGGAGTAGGTGCAGTCGGAGCGGCAAAACGCGGACTTGAGCTTGCATCAAGCTATGCGAATCAGCGCCAGCAGTTCAAAACGCCTATCTCATCCTTTAATTTAACAAGGGAGAAGCTTGCGACAATGGCTTCCAAAATCTATGCTTCAGAAAGCTCCGTTTACAGAACGGTTGGTTTATTTGAAGAAAGAATGAGCCGCTTGAGCGATGAAGAAGTAAAAGACGGAAAAGCAGTGGCGCAATCCATTGCGGAGTATGCCATTGAATGCTCTCTCAATAAATTCTTTGCTTCGGAAGTATTAGACTATGTTGTCGATGAAGGTGTTCAAATTCATGGCGGATATGGTTTCATGGCTGAATATGAGATTGAAAGAATGTACCGTGACTCCCGTATCAACCGTATTTTCGAAGGAACAAATGAAATTAACCGTTTGCTTGTGCCAGGCACTTTCTTGAAAAAGGCGCTTAAGGGTGAGCTTCCGCTGCTTCAAAAGGCACAAGAGTTATCAGAAGGCCTTATGATGATGATGCCAGAAGAAGCTGGTGAGGAGCCGCTCGATCAAGAAAAACTACTAGTGAAAAATGCGAAGAAAATTGGTATCATGATTGCTGGTCTTGCTGCCCAAAAATTCGGCACAGAGCTTGAAAAAGAACAAGAGATTCTTGTGAATATCGCTGATATCGCATCACTCGTCTATGCAATGGAATCCGCTGTCCTTCGTACTGAAAAAGCGGTTCGCGCAACTGGCCTTGAGAAAAACAAGCAAAAACTTCTGTATACGCAAATCTTCTGCCAAGAAGCCTTTGGTGAAATTGAGAAGCATGCGAAAGAAACGCTTGTTGCCACTGAAACAGGAGATACACTCCGCATGATGACTTCTGCTCTTCGTAAATTCACGCGATTCACACCAGTAAACGTGATTGCGCTGAAGCGAGAAGCTGCTGTGAAAATCGTTGATGCAGAGCGCTTTGTCCTATAATTGTAAGTCGTTTTGAAGCCTGGCATCTGCTGGGCTTTTTTCTTCTGGATATGGTATGCTTCAAGTGAGGTGAAAAGAGATGATGACGTTTTATTGGTACCCAAAATGCGGAACTTGCAGGAAAGCAAAAAAGTGGTTAGATGACCATGGCATTTCCTATGAAGCGGTTCATATCGCTGAAGCTCCGCCAACTCAGGAAGAGTTAAAAGCTATCTATGAAAAAAGCGGACTCCCTTTAACAAAGTTCTTTAACACAAGCGGAATGAAATATCGTGAGCTCGGACTGAAGGATAAGCTGAAGGACATGTCTGAGAATGAAATGCTATCCTTGCTGTCCTCTGACGGAATGTTAATTAAGCGTCCCATTGCTTATGAGGGGGAAAAAGTGACGGTCGGCTTTAAGGAAGATCTTTATCAATCAATATGGGCTTGAATGAATTGTCAAAAATTCCGTTTGATGTCATGATAGTGAAGAAGGAACTACATTAACATGGGGGTAGAGCAAAAATGAGTATACTAAAGGATTTAAAATACACAAAAGAGCATGAGTGGGTAAAGCAAGAGGATGGCACAGTTCGTATCGGCATCACTGATTTCGCCCAAGCAGAGCTAGGCGATATCGTGTTTGTTGAGCTTCCTGAAGTGGATGACGAGATTAAGAAAGATGAACCGTTTGGAAGCGTAGAATCCGTTAAGACAGTCTCTGAGCTTTATGCGCCAATCAGCGGGAAAGTTGTGGCTATTAATGAAAGCTTAAGTGACAGCCCTGAATTCGTAAATGAATCTCCGTATGAAAAAGCTTGGATGATTATCGTTGAGCCATCTGACAGCAGCGAACTGGATGAATTGCTAAATGCGGATCAATATGAAAGGGTTATAAACGAAGATTGATAATCGAATAATACGAGAAAGGGAAGTATATGTCGATTATGTATCTCCCTTTAAGGCTGCCGATCAAATTCTCTTATTTGGCCGGCAGTTTTTTTATGTTTATACATTCTGGCTGAAAGTGAAATGTATTTTCAGCAGTCGGGTTCTAAGTATGCACTTATCCTAAAATCTCACCAATTATGCCGAAAAACATGATTCATCCAGTATAAAATTACTAACGAACAGACATAGAAACGGATACAAGCAGATTTGTTACTTTTTCACTTCATAGGGTATGATACGTATAATAGAAATAGGGATCAATTATGAGAAAAGGTGATGAAATGTCAGACAAAGTCATCATTGTAGAAGGCAATCGCGATCGCAGAAAGGTACTTTCCGTTTTGGATGAAGATGCAGAAATTATTTGCACGAACGGAACAATTGGATTGGAAAAGCTGGATGAATTAGTTGATCGGCTAGAGGGCTTGGACGTATATATTCTTGTTGATGCTGATGATAGCGGCGAGAAATTAAGAAAGCAATTACGAAGAGAGATGCCAAATGCCAAGCATTTGTATATAGAACCTGTATATAGGGAAGTCGAGGATGCTCCACGCACCCATGTGGCCGACGTTTTACAAAGAGCGAACATCCTCGTGAAAACGATTCTTTAAGAGATTAAATGGAGGGAAGAAGAAGCTTCATGAAGAAGGCTATTTATGCATACACCCCGTTATGCGGAACTTGCCAAGTGGCAGGAAAAATATTAGATGTTGCAGAAGAGATTGTTCGCGATGTAGAAATTGATAGGGTTGACTTGAATTATGCGAAGGAGCTCTCTGAAAGATACCAAATTGAGAGTGTACCATGTCTGATCCTATTACATAAAGAAGAGGAAGTCGACAAAATATACGCCTTTCAATCCGTACCATACATTGTTGAACGGCTGCGAGATTTATAGGGTAATGGACTTAGCCTGTATCCTCATAGGGATAGAGGCTTTCTTTATCAGTATAATTATTTAAAGATTCATAATTATTTATTGACTCCTTTTTTTTCTGTGATATTGTTTTAAACAACCCGTATTCTTTAAAAGAAGGTTGTTAGCTGTTCACAAAAGCAGAATTTGCGATATAGAGATGTTTGCTATCGAGCCTATTAAACAGGTTATATCGTTTATGTCCGCAAAAACCCTGATTTGCTGAAAGGAGAGAACGATGAGCACAGTTGAATTGAAGCCATGTCCGTTTTGCGGTGGAGACAAGAGAGGAATAAATATCCGTCCTTATAATCCGTTTGACGGGTATAATGGAAATGTACCAATGCAGCGTGTCTGTTGCTTGGCTTGTGGAGCAAACATAATGCGTCAGGATGTTATGGAAGCAATTGAAGCGTGGAACAAGAGGACAGAAAATGAGCGAAGCACAAAAGAGAGCGAAGAAAAAAGGCCAAAAGAACATAAGATGGCTGACTATTGATGTTTACCAAACGGAAAAAGAGCTTGTCGAGCAAATTGAGAAGCAACCGAAACAGTAAACATATATAAAAAATCTCATTTGTAGAAATTTAAGATAAAAAGACTGAATATTCTTGATATGGTAAAAATGACATGTTATGATATGCGTACAAAAGGGCGGTGCAGACCGCTCTTTCCTATTCCTGTATTTTTTCTTGATGTCCTCTTCTTTTCAAAGTCTTTGGGAAGTAATACGGCTATGAATTAATTCATATGGAGGGATATTTTGCGGCTTGCCCGCTGAAGCCCGGCAACAGGTATCACAGTGGTTTATGAAGCATGGTGATAATTCCTGCGGGATTGAATTCCAGAAGGTAAGGATAGGAGAATTGAACCTGCCTTCTTCTTCCGAGGGGTTTTATATTTTCCGGGAAATCAAATAATGTGTAAAGGGGTGTCGACAAATGGGAGATAAGAAGAAGTACCGTTTTGAAACCGTGGGAATTCATGGTGGCTTGCAAGAGGATGCCTTATCAGGGGCGAGGTCTGTGCCAATTTATCAGTCTAATGCCTACTTATTTAAGGATACCGATCATGCGGCAAATTTATTTGGCTTAGCAGAACCCGGCTATATTTATACGAGGATTCACAACCCTACATCTAGTGTTTTTGAGGAGAGAGTGGCTGAGCTTGAAGGCGGAATCGGAGCGTTGGCTGTGGCGAGCGGACAAGCGGCTATCACACTCTCCATTCTTAATATCGCCGGTGCTGGTGATGAAATTGTAGCGGCGTCGACTCTGTATGGCGGGACCTATAATTTATTCGCAACAACTCTTCCTAAATACGGCATAGCAGTGAAGTTTGTTGACTCATCCGACCCGGAGAATTTCAAACGAGCGATTACATCAAAGACAAAAGCTGTGTTTGCAGAAACAATCGGCAATCCAAGCTTAAGTGTGCTTGATATCAAGAGAGTGGCTGAGATTGCCCATGCAGAAGGAATCCCGCTGATTATTGATAATACATTTGCCACCCCGTATCTATGCCGTCCAATTGAGCACGGTGCTGATATTGTTGTTCATTCCGCAACAAAATGGCTTTTAGGGAATGGAACGACCTTGGGCGGAATTATCATTGATTCTGGGAAGTTTGACTGGAATTCTCCGAAGTTCCCAGGATTTACAGAGCCTGATCCTAGTTATCATGATATCGTCTATAGCGAGGCGGTAGGGGAAGCTGCCTATATCACCAAGGCCAGAGTCCAGCTTCTAAGAGATTTGGGTCCAGCCTTAAGTCCGTATAATGCCTTCCAATTCATTCTTGGTCTTGAAACCCTGCATGTAAGAATGAAGGAGCATATCGCAAATACCGAGGAGATCATTGAATATCTAAAGCAGCATCCAGCCGTCAGCTGGCTTCTATACCCAGGAGATGTAGATCATCCTGATTATGAGCTGGCGAATCAATATCTGCCGAAGGGAGCAGGGGCCGTCGTTGTCTTTGGTATCAAGGGCGGAAGAGATGCCGGGAAAAAATTAATCGATTCGATTGAGCTTTGGTCACATGTTGCCAATGTTGGCGATGCGAAGAGCTTAATTATCCATCCGGCAAGCACAACCCACCAGCAGCTGAGCAGTGAAGATTTGAAGGCCTCTGGTGTCACCGAGGATCTTATTCGTCTTTCAATCGGGATTGAGAATGTAGAAGATTTAATTGAAGAGCTGGAAATCGCTATTGAGAAGGCGACTGGCATTAGCTCTCAATCTATTACTTCTAAATGATAGAATTTTGCGCCAAATAGTAAGTCCTTGTTGACACCCTGTTCTTCTCCATGATAGGATAACATTCAGTAAGCTAATTGAATGAATCGACGACTCTTATCCAGAGAGGTGGAGGGAATGTGCCCTATGAAGCCCGGCAACCGGCAATCATGATAACATGATTGAAAAGGTGCCAATTCACACAGGAACGTAGTAGTCCTGGAAGATGAGAGAAAGGAACATGCATAATTTAATTATCCATGCCTTTCTGCTCATAGCAGAAAGGCATTTTTTATTGAGTGAAATCCCTTGTGGAGCATTTGAAGAAAGAGCAGGTGAAGATTTGAATGATCACGTTGAACGATGTATCCAAGACATTTACGAAAACTTTTAAAAAAGGTACATCCATTAAAGCTGTTGATCATGTATCCTTATCAATCGAGCAAGGTGAGATTTTTGGGATCATTGGATATAGCGGTGCCGGAAAGAGTACGCTCATCCGCATGTTGAACGGTTTGGAAAAACCGACAAAAGGAACAGTAAAGGTCGCTGGCCGGGATATGGGCGCCATTAAAGGAAGGGAATTAAGAGAAGCGCGCAAAGAAGTGAGCATGATATTCCAGCACTTTAATCTCCTATGGTCTAGAACCGTTAGTGAAAATATTGAGTTTCCTCTAGAAATAGCAAAGGTACCGAAAAAGAAACGAAAAGCTAGGGTACAGGAGCTTATCAAGCTAGTAGGTCTTGAGGGCAGAGAGGATGCCTATCCGTCCCAATTGAGCGGGGGCCAAAAACAGCGTGTCGGAATTGCGAGGGCGCTGGCAAATAATCCTAAGGTGCTCTTATGTGATGAAGCAACCTCTGCACTCGACCCGCAAACAACGGATGATATTCTTGATTTATTGGTCGACATCAATAAACGTCTAGGATTGACCATTGTCCTGATTACGCATGAAATGCATGTCATTCGTAAGATTTGTCATCGTGTTGCAGTTATGGAATTGGGCAAGGTCGTGGAAACTGGACAGGTGCTCGATGTGTTCAAGAAACCAGCGGCACCAATCACAAAGCGTTTTGTTCAGCAAGTGACGGAGCCTGAGGAAACGAAGGAAACCATTGAACACTTGCTTGAGGCCTACCCGACTGGGCAAGTGGTCCAGTTATCCTTTATCGGTGAATCAGCGGAAACACCGGTGCTTTCAGATGTCATTCGCTCATACAAAATAAATGTGAATATCCTGCAAGGGAAAATATCTCAAACGCAGAATGGTTCATATGGCACATTATTCATCCATGTGGATGGGGAACAAGCAGAAGTTTCAAGAGCGATTGACTATCTTCATAAGCAAGATATCGGTGTGGAGGTGATTTCAGAATGATAGAGACATATTTTCCGAATGTCGTATGGGAACGCATTTCTGAGGCAACCCAAGAGACTATATACATGACAATCATAGCGCTAGTGGCAACCTTTTTTCTTGGTATCATCCTTGGCCTCTTATTATTTCTGACATCTAAGGGGAATCTTTGGGAAAACAAATTAATCTATGGGATTGTTGCGGCGTTTGTTAACATATTCCGCTCCATCCCGTTCATCATATTAATTGTTTTGCTGATTCCATTCACAAAAGCTCTTGTTGGGAAAATCACTGGTGCGAATGCCGCGTTGCCAGCGTTAATTATTGGGGCAGCGCCATTTTATGCACGGATGGTCGAAATCGGCTTGCGGGAAATTGATAAAGGGGTTATTGAAGCCGCTAAGTCAATGGGAGCAACAACCTTCACGATTATAAGGAAGGTATTAATTCCGGAATCACTGCCGGCACTCGTATCAGGTATTACCGTGACGGCGATTGCGCTAGTTGGCTATACTGCGATGGCAGGCATGATAGGAGCAGGCGGATTAGGAAACCTTGCCTATTTAGAAGGCTTCAGCCGCGGCCAGTCTGATGTGACCTTGGTGGCGACCATCGTAGTATTGATTATTGTGTTTATCCTCCAATTTATTGGAGATAGCATAACCAGGAAACTGGATAAACGTTAAGGGAGGAAGATGGAGTTGAAAAAGAAGTTATCATTCATTTTAGTACTTTGCTTCACATTAATTTTGGCTGCTTGCGGCAGTTCAGAGGATTCAGGCTCAGGTGATGGGGACGAAAAGAAATTAACGATAGGGGCTTCAAATGTGCCGCATGCTGAGATTTTAGAGCAAGCGAAGCCATTGCTTAAAGAAAAGGGCATTGATTTGGAAATCGAAGTATTTACCGATTATGTAATGCCGAATAAAGCATTAGAGGATGGCTCGATTGATGCGAACTACTTCCAGCACATTCCGTATTTCGAACAACAGGTGGCAGATAATGAATATGATTTCGCTAATGCTGGCGGTATTCATATCGAACCAATCGGCGTTTATTCAAAAAAATATGATAGCTTAGAGGATTTGCCAAAAGGAGCAGAAATTATCATGAGCAGCTCTGTCGCTGATCATGGCCGTATCCTGTCCATGCTTGAAGCAGAAGGTCTTATCACATTGAAGGAAGACGTGGAGAAAGTTAAAGCAACGGTTGATGATATCGCTGAAAATCCAAAAAACCTTAAGTTTAAAACAGATATTGAAGCGCCAATGCTTACGCAAGTTTACAATAATGATGAAGGCGACGCTGTCTTGATCAACTCCAACTATGCCATTGATGCCGATCTTGTTCCTTCGGAAGATGCAATTGCGCTTGAAAGCCCAGAGGATAACCCGTATGTGAACATTATCGCTATTCGTACAGAAGACAAAGATAATGAAGCAGTCAAGACACTGGTGGAAGTCCTTCAATCCGAGGATATCCAAAACTTCATCAATGAAGAATATAAAGGTTCTGTCATCCCGGCAAAATAATAAAAAAGGTGCATCCCAAAATTTTTGGGATGCACCTTTTTCTACTATTATATATAGCGTTCGTATGAAATCATATGGCGGGCAATTTTCAGAAAGCTGGAGTAATTCAAAGAAGAAATTGGAAAAATCACTTTTAAGAAACGCTCATCGTGGTATATAGACATTGAGAGCTCTCACATAAAGTGATAATGTTATGTTAATAAATGGAAAGGAATGATTCATTATTTTTGACAATCAGCTGCATCTCAGAGTGACAAACGAAATGGAAAAAGCCATGAGGCAGGCGCATGGAATTGGGTATGAACAATATAACCAGAAACTGGATGTGCGCATGCGAGTAGAGAAACGAAGAGAGAACAGTTATTTAAAAAGTAATGAGATTGTAAATGATTTGAACCGACGAGTCTTTTAATGATGATCCTATAGACCTAGAAACAGAGCCAGCAAATAATTGCTGGTTCTTTTCTTTCTTATAAAATAACCTTATAATATTCCTTAAACAGGAATTGCTATGGCAGGAAAGTATGCTTTGGATTAAGGGCTTTAGAGGATTCAAAAAGTTGAATCTAAATGGTATTTGTTATAATATTGGAATGAGAATAAATTGAGAATAGAAATAATCTAAAACTTTAGATGACTATAATATTGGAGGTATAAGTATGGCTGGTTCAGTACTTACAATCAAAGATTTACATGTTGCAATCGATGGCAAAGAAATTCTTAAAGGCGTTAATCTTGAGGTTAAAGGTGGAGAAATCCACGCAATCATGGGTCCAAATGGTACAGGGAAATCTACATTATCCTCAGCAATCATGGGCCATCCTAAATATGAAGTAACAAGCGGATCTATCACAATGGACGGAGAAGATGTGCTTGAAATGGAAGTAGATGAGCGCGCTAAAGCTGGTCTATTCTTGGCAATGCAGTACCCAAGCGAAATTTCCGGCGTAACAAATGCTGATTTCATGCGTTCTGCAATCAACAGTAAACGCGAAGAAGGAAATGAAATTTCATTGATGAAATTCATCAAGGAAATGGATAAGAAAATGGAGCTATTGGAAATGGATCCGGATATGGCACAGCGTTACTTGAACGAAGGATTCTCAGGCGGAGAGAAGAAACGTAATGAAATCCTTCAATTGATGATGCTTCAGCCATCTATCGCTATCCTTGACGAAATTGACTCCGGTCTTGATATTGATGCACTTAAAGTCGTTTCTAAAGGCATTAACCAAATGAGAAGCGAAGATTTTGGCTGCTTAATGATCACTCACTACCAACGTCTATTGAACTACATTACTCCTGATTATGTACATGTTATGATGCAAGGGAAAATCGTAAAATCCGGCGGTGCAGAGCTTGCGCAGCGTCTAGAGGCTGAAGGCTATGAGTGGATTAAAGAAGAGCTAGGCATTGAAGACGAAACAGTAGAAATCGAAGCTTAAGCAATAGGAGGATCATTATGACAACAGAAACTACGTTACCAATTGAAAAAGATGCAATTACTTCTTTTTCAAAAGCACATAGTGAGCCTGCCTGGCTTGAAAGCCTTCGTCTAGAAGCCCTTTCCCAAGCCAGTGTGACTCCTATGCCCAAACCAGATAAAACTAAAATAGATAAATGGAATCTCGAGGATATGAAAGTGAGCAAGGTTGACAGCGAGACTTATGCATCCCTTGACAATCTTCCTGATGAAGTAAAGAGCTTGCTCAACCCTGCAGAGGACAGAAGCCTTTATATTCAAAGAAACCATACTGCTGCCCATTTGACGCTCTCTAAGGAGCTTCAA
The DNA here is from genome assembly GCF_002946355.1 of Pradoshia eiseniae. Classification (NCBI taxonomy): domain Bacteria; kingdom Bacillati; phylum Bacillota; class Bacilli; order Caryophanales; family Bacillaceae; genus Pradoshia; species Pradoshia eiseniae. Next base: position 121,869 of record NZ_PKOZ01000005.1, on the reverse strand, counting down.
GACAAGGGTGTTATCCTCATGAACCTTCAAGACGCGGCAAAGGAACATCCTGAGCTTGTACAGAAGTATTTCATGACGAAGAGTGTCCCAGTGACAACAAATAAATTAACAGCCCTTCATGCAGCATTATTCAATGGCGGCGTATTCTTATACGTACCAAAGAATGTCGTAATTGAGGAGCCGATTCAAGCTGTCTTCGTTATTGACAATCATGAAGTGGATTTATATAACCATGTATTAATCGTAGCTGAGGATAACAGTGCTGTTACTTACGTGGAAAACTACATTTCCTTGGCAGAAGGCAAACCAGTACTCGGAAACTTGATTTCTGAAGTAATTGTCGGCAATAACGCACAAGTGAAATACGGTGCAGTTGATACATTATCTAAAGATATGCAAACCTATGTAAACCGTAATGCATATGTTAAGAATGACGGCCGCGTTGAGTGGGCGCTTGGCTTGATGAATGATGGCAATACAATCTCTGAAAACATCACAAATCTTCATGGTAAGGGAGCTTATGGTGATACTAAAACGGTTGTAGTCGGAACGGGGAACCAAATCCAGAACTTCACAACCAAGGTAATCCACTTCGGGAAGAACTCTAACGGGTATATTTTGAAGCATGGTGTAATGAAAGACTCGGCATCCTCTATCTTTAATGGTATTGGAAAAATCGAGCATGGGGCAACGAAATCAGACGCCGTTCAGGAATCACGCGTATTGATGTTAAGCCCACAGGCGCGCGGAGATGCAAACCCAATTCTTCTCATTGATGAAGATGATGTAACAGCAGGTCACGCAGCTTCCGTAGGCCGCGTTGATCCTACACAGCTTTACTATTTGATGAGCAGAGGAATTTCAAAAACCGAAGCTGAGCGCCTGATTATCCACGGCTTCTTGGCACCAGTTGTAAATCAATTACCTGTAGAAGCAGTCAAGAAGCAATTGACTGAGGTAATTGAAAGGAAAGTTAAGTAATGATCAGATCTGATATTAAAGAGCTTTTTCCTATCCTTGAGCAAGAAGTCAATGGTCATGAGCTTGTTTATCTAGATAGTGCGGCTACCTCACAGAAGCCGCTATCTGTCATTCAGACCATCGATGACTACTATAGTCGCTATAATTCAAATGTCCATCGTGGTGTCCATACTCTAGGCACGATCGCGACGGATGCTTATGAGAATGCGCGCGAAAAGGTAAGAAAGTTCATTAATGCCCATTCTATTGAGGAGGTTGTTTTCACGAGAGGGACAACAACCTCGATCAATACGGTTGCCGTAAGCTATGGACGAGCCAATCTGAGGCCTGGCGATGAGATTGTCATCAGTATGATGGAGCATCATAGCAATATCATCCCATGGCAGCAAACAGCTAAGGCTACAGGGGCAACCTTGAAGTACATTCCGCTGCAGGAGGATGGCACGATTTCTCTTGATGAGGTGAAGAAGGTTATTACGCCAAATACGAAAATCGTGTCCGTCATGCATGTAAGTAATGTACTTGGTGTCATCAACCCAGTGAAGGAAATCGCAAAGATTGCTCATGAAAACGGAGCAATCATGGTGGTGGACGGAGCACAGAGTGCCCCGCATATCAAAGTCGATGTCCAAGATCTTGATTGTGACTTTTTCGCCTTCTCAGCTCATAAAATGTGCGGTCCGACTGGTGTCGGTGTGCTTTATGGGAAGAAGAAGTATCTTGAAGAGATGGAGCCGGTTGAATTTGGCGGGGAGATGATTGACTTCGTCGGATTGCAGGAATCCACTTGGAAGGAGCTTCCATGGAAGTTTGAAGCAGGTACGCCAATCATTGCAGGCGCAATCGGACTGGGAGCCGCGATTGATTTTCTTAATGAAATCGGCCTTGAGAATATCGAGGCACATGAGCATAAGCTGGCAGCCTATGCACTCGAGAAATTAGGGGCAATTGAAGGACTCACGATTTATGGTCCGAAAAACCCACAAGCAAGAGCGGGCGTTATTACTTTCAATCTTGAGGATGTTCACCCACATGATGTTGCTACAGTCCTGGACTCTGAGGGAATTGCCATCCGTGCAGGTCATCACTGTGCACAGCCATTAATGAAATGGTTAAATGTATCATCAACGGCACGGGCAAGCTTCTATCTTTACAATACGGAAAAAGATATCGATCGCTTGGCCGAAGGACTCGTTAAAACAAAGGAGTATTTCAGTAATGGCTTCTAATAATTTAGATAACCTTTACAGACAGGTAATCATGGATCACTATAAGAATCCTCGCAATAAAGGATCTCTTGAGGGAGACAGTTTGGTTATTGACATGAATAACCCGACTTGCGGAGATCGAATCCACTTAACTCTTCAGGTGGAGGATGGCATTGTCAAAGATGCGAAGTTCGATGGTGAGGGATGTTCCATCTCCATGTCTTCGGCTTCGATGATGACACAAACAATCAAGGGGAAGAGCGTAGAAGAGGCGATGAAGCTTGCTTCCATCTTCTCTGACATGATGCAAGGCAAGGATTATGAGGAAGATGAATTAGATCTTGGTGACATAGAAGCCCTCCAAGGGGTTAATAAATTCCCGGCGCGAATCAAATGTGCCACACTAGCTTGGAAGGCGATGGAAAAAGGTCTTAAAGAATAATACAAAACACGGGTTTAAGCCAATCTGTTTAACCCGAATGAATGGAGGAAGCGATCAATGGCAAAAAAAATGCCTGAAATCGGTGATTATAAGTACGGCTTTCATGATAAGGACGTTTCCATCTTCCGTTCTAAACGCGGACTAACAAAAGAGATTGTTGAAGAAATCTCCCGCATGAAGAACGAGCCACAATGGATGCTGGACTTCCGTTTGAAGTCACTTGAACATTTCTACAAAATGCCTATGCCACAATGGGGCGGCAATTTAAGCGGTCTTAACTTTGACGAAATTACGTACTATGTTAAGCCATCTGAGAAATCAGAGAAATCTTGGGATGAAGTACCAGAAGAAATCAAGCGTACATTTGATAAACTAGGTATCCCTGAAGCAGAACAAAAATATTTGGCAGGTGTCTCTGCACAATACGAATCCGAAGTTGTTTACCACAACATGAAGGAAGACTTAGAAGAAATGGGTATCATCTTCAAAGATACTGACTCTGCCCTTCGTGAGAATGAAGATATCTTCCGTGAGCACTGGGCAAAGGTTATCCCGCCATCTGACAACAAGTTCGCTGCATTGAACTCGGCTGTATGGTCCGGCGGATCATTCATCTATGTTCCTCCAGGTGTGAAAGTGGATACGCCATTACAGGCTTACTTCCGTATTAACTCTGAGAACATGGGTCAATTTGAGCGTACATTGATCATTGTAGATAAAGATGCGTCCGTACACTATGTAGAAGGATGTACAGCACCGGTGTACACAACAAACTCCCTTCACAGTGCGGTTGTTGAAATCATTGTTAAAGAAAATGCTTACTGCCGTTACACAACCATTCAGAACTGGGCAAACAACGTGTACAACTTGGTAACAAAACGTACGGTTGTTGAAGCGAACGGAACAATGGAATGGGTTGACGGTAACATCGGTTCTAAGCTTACAATGAAATATCCTGCATGTATCCTTAAAGGCGAAGGCGCACGCGGCATGACATTGTCCATCGCGATTGCCGGTAAAGGCCAGCATCAGGATGCAGGTGCGAAAATGATGCACTTAGCGCCAAATACTTCTTCTACAATTGTTTCGAAATCCATTTCTAAGCAAGGCGGAAAGGTAACTTACCGCGGTATTGTCCACTTCGGCAAAAAAGCGGATGGCGCTCGTTCTAACATTGAATGTGACACACTCATTATGGATAATGAATCTACTTCAGATACCATTCCATACAATGAGATTCATAATGATAATATCTCCCTTGAGCATGAAGCGAAGGTATCCAAGGTTTCTGAAGAACAATTATTCTATCTGATGAGCCGCGGAATCTCCGAGCAAGAAGCAACAGAGATGATTGTCATGGGCTTCATTGAGCCATTCACAAAAGAATTGCCAATGGAATATGCCGTTGAAATGAACCGCCTGATCAGCTTTGAAATGGAAGGTTCTATCGGTTAATAAACAAAAGCTTTATTGACGATAAAGCATATTGTGCATACAAGGTTAATTAAAAGAGGCGAACTTTTTAAGTTCGTCTTTTTTATATGCTCCATACCCAAAAAAAAGCTATCACAAAATTAGGTATGGTCAGCGTATCCAAAAAAAGACATAATCCTGATAATCACTTCTCTCCATATTTCGATATACAAAAACCATCCCGAAATTTGATTTTACTCTGACTTTTGGTATGTTTTAATTTTGCTGATTTTGCTAACTTGTCCATAACGATTTTTTAAAAAAATTCATACTATATCATTGGGGGGATTGATATTGGTTAAAATTTTTATTGACCCAGGTCATGGGGGCCAAGATTCAGGAACTACAGGCAATGGACTGAAGGAAAAAGAGCTCACATTAGAAATTGCTACTCGTATAAAGAATCTATTATTGTCGGAATATAATAATGCTACGGTTAAAATGAGTCGAACAGATGACACCTACCTGACGTTAACTGAACGGACAAGCTCAGCTAATGCTTGGGGAGCAGATTACTTTCTATCCATTCATATTAATGCAGGTGGTGGAGAAGGGTATGAAGACTATATTTATCCAGGTATAGGCGGAGTAACCAAGGTCTATCAATCAAATATCCATTCAGAGATTATGAAATTAGTCAATTTCAAAGACAGAGGTGAAAAGACAGCCAATTTCCATGTGCTGCGTGAATCGAATATGCCAGCATTATTAACCGAAAATGGATTTATTGATAATAGCAGGGACGCGACGAAATTAAAGTCAGCTTCATTTATAGAAGCAATAGCCCGTGGACATGTAAATGGGATTGCTAAGAGTTTCGCTTTAACAAAGAAAAACACGGCAGTCTACCATATTGTTGTTTATGGAGATACCGTTTATTCATTGAGTAAAAAATATGGAAGTACAATCAGTCAGATCAAGAATTGGAATGGGCTAGACGATGATTATAAGATTATAGTCGGTGACAAGATTCGTGTAAAATAAGATGAAGTGTATGGTTGTATCCATTCTGCGAACAGGATGGATATTTTTATGATTTTTGCTTTAGAGGATTAATGCATGAGATGAATTTGGCAATTAAGGTCCAGAGGGACAAATTAACCTATATGGAATATATCTCAATTCTAAAAAAAGACGGAATTTCTCCGCCTGTATCACTTTTTAGCTGAAAGCCATTCGGCTACTTTTTCAGCTTCTTCACCTTTAATAATGCCAGCTGGCATGCCGTTAGCACCCTTATTGATGGTCTCCAGGATTTCATCCTTGCTCATTTTATTGCCAATGTTCACAAGTTCCGGACCAGCATAGCCTTCCAGTGTTTTTCCATGACATGAAGCACAATTATTTTGGTAAATTCTCTCTTCTTCAGTTACATTAGCTGTATCGTTAGTTTCTTCATCTGAGGAACATGCCGCTAGTGAGAATATAAGCGGAATGGAGAGTAATGCTTTTTTATACATAGTTATCTCCCTTCAGTACATAGTCTTAAGTGGAAATATGATATTCCACACTAATTTTAACATTTATGCCTGTTAATGAGAAAAGAAAGGGACGTCTTTTTGTTGAATTGTTACAAGTTTCACAAAATTGCCAAAGACAATATAAAATTTTTCAGATAAAATATAAGTATCAGATAAGTTATTATTTTTATCCTAATAGGGACAATAAATGACCATGAGGGACAATATAAGACCCTTATGAATATCCATAGGGAGGAAATATACATGTCTATCAAAGAAAAAGAGATTGAGGAAGTTCTATCCGTATCCGGAATGATTGATGGTTTAGTGGCTAAAGGAAAAGAAGCTTTACATGTCCTTGAAACCTTTGACCAAGAGACAATTGATGAAATTGTGCACCAAATGTCCATTGCAGGTCTTGATCAGCATATGCCGTTAGCGAAATTGGCAGTCGAGGAAACAGGCCGCGGAGTCTACGAAGATAAATGCACGAAAAACATATTTGCCACTGAATACATTTGGCATAGCATTAAATATAACAAAACAGCTGGAGTCATCGGTGAAGATGAGCAGGCAGGCATTGTGGAGATTGCGGAGCCGATTGGAATTGTAGCAGGTGTTACACCAGTGACAAATCCGACTTCTACGACTATGTTTAAGGCATTGATTTCCATCAAGACACGCAACCCGATTATTTTTGCCTTCCATCCTTCTGCACAAGAATCCTCTAAGCGGGCAGCAGAGGTCCTTTATGAGGCCGCAGTCAAAGCAGGAGCTCCAGAAGGCTGCATTCAATGGATTGAAAAGCCTTCTATTGAAGCCACCAAGCAATTGATGAACCATAAGGATGTTGCACTTGTATTAGCTACGGGGGGATCTGGCATGGTCAAATCTGCCTATTCCACTGGGAAACCTGCTCTTGGCGTTGGTCCTGGTAACGTCCCTTGCTACATTGAGAAAACAGCGAAGGTCAAGCGTGCTGTAAATGACGTCATCCTCTCCAAAACATTTGATAATGGCATGATCTGTGCCTCAGAGCAAGCCATCATCGTTGATACGGAAATCTATGATGAGGTGAGGAATGAATTCATCCTCAACAATTGCTACTTCGTTAATAAAGCTGAATTGAAAAAGCTTGAAAGTCTAGTTATCAATAAAGATACATGTGCCGTGAACCCTGATATTGTCGGTAAACCTGCAACTGAGATTGCCGCAATGGCAGGCTTTGAAGTACCTGCTGATACAAAAATCTTAATTGCTGAGCTCGAAGGAGCAGGTCCTGATTATCCGCTCTCAAGAGAAAAATTAAGCCCGGTTCTTGCCTGCATCCGAGTGAATACCACTGAAGAAGGCTACAAAGCATGTATGGATATGTTAAACCTAGGTGGTCTCGGACACTCTGCTGTCATTCACAGCACAGATAAAGATGTCCAATTGGAATTTGGAAAACGAATGAAGGCCTGCCGCATCATGGTCAATGCTCCATCTGCTCAAGGCGGTATCGGCGATATTTACAACGGATTTATTCCTTCTCTGACACTGGGCTGCGGATCTTATGGAAATAACTCTATATCAGAGAATGTATCTGCGGCTCACTTGATTAATGTGAAGAAAATGACGCAGCGCCGCAATAATATGCAATGGTTTAAATTGCCGCCTAAAGTGTATTTTGAGAAATATTCCACTCAATACCTGGCAAAAATGCCGCGCATTAAACGTGCATTTATCGTAACAGATGAAGGCATGGTCCGCCTTGGATATATTGATATCGTGAAAAGATACTTACAAGAAAACAAAGGCATTGAAGCAATAGACATGTTCGCTGATGTTGAGCCAGACCCAAGTGATGAAACGGTCTTCAAAGGCGCAAAATTAATGCATGCCTTCCAGCCTGATGTCATCATTGCAATCGGCGGAGGTTCTGCAATGGACGCTGCAAAAGGTATGTGGCTCTTCTATGAACAGCCGGAAACGACCTTCTTCGGTATCAAACAAAAATTCTTAGATATTCGCAAACGTACATTCAAATACCCTGAATTGGGCGGGAAGGCGCAATTTGTCGCTATTCCAACGACTTCAGGGACAGGGTCAGAGGTGACGCCGTTTGCGGTTATCACGGATAAAGCAACCAATGTAAAATATCCATTAGCCGATTATGCGCTGACACCAGATGTAGCCATTATTGACTCCCAGTTCGTTATGACCGTGCCAAAAAGCATTACGGCTGACACAGGGATGGACGTATTAACTCATGCGATTGAATCCTATGTATCCGTCATGGCAAATGACTACACAGATGGTCTCGCATTAAAAGCAATTAAATTAGTATTCCAGTATTTGAAAGCATCCTATGATAATAACATGGATGAAGAAGCACGCGAGAAGATGCACAATGCATCCTGCATGGCTGGTATGGCATTTTCCAATGCCTTCCTAGGTATTAACCATAGTCTTGCACATAAAATTGGAGCCGAATTCCATATTCCGCATGGACGCGCCAATGCTATACTAATGCCGCATGTCATCCGCTACAACGCGATTCGTCCAAGGAAGCATGCAATCTTCCCTAAATATGAAAGCTACTGTGCAGATGAACGCTATGCAGAAATTGCAAGAATGCTTGGATTGCCTGCCTCCACTACTGAAGAGGGCGTAGACTCCCTAGTGGATGCAGTAATAAAACTGGGCAAATCAATCGGCATTGATATGAGCATGAAAGGCCAAGGTGTTGAAAAAGCTGCGCTGGAGCAAAAACTGAACCATCTGGCAGAACGCGCCTTTGAGGATCAATGTACAACAGCAAACCCTAAATTGCCGCTTGTTTCAGAACTCGAGGATATTCTGAAAGCTGCTTATGAGGGAGTTTAATAGAAGGATGGGATAAAGAAAGAAGACAGCTGGGCTGTCTTCTTTTTTTGATGTCGATATATTGACCTCATTTATTATTGAGTTATGTCAGGAAACGCTATCGTCATTTGCTGTGTTTTCGTTAGTCTTTGATAGTGTAAACTTCGAAGGAAGAGGGTGTGGCCTTCATGTTATATGGGTATGATCCTGTGCGCTAATCCCATTCAAAGAGCAGGGGAATTACATATATTGAATAATACTATGAAAGGAGGTAAACGTCTTGAAATCCGAGCAATGTCATTGTGATGAACATAATTGGGACAAGGACCATCATCGTTTCTTGAAAGAAAGATTTCTCATCCCTGTTCGTTTTCCTTATTTAGATTGCGAAGACTGTGGAGATTTTTTCGAAATAAACTTAGCAGGATTAACGGATAACTTGAATTTTGAGTTAGTTAAATTTAAAGGACAAGAAGTTGAAATCGAAACGACTCTCTGTTCTGAAGAAAATAAAATCAGCGGGAAAATTTATAATGTTGGGATCGACTTTATTGAGCTATTAAATGATCATGGCAGGATTGTAACGATTTTAAAGGACAAAATCAGTCACATACACTGGTTAAATGAAGAAAAGAAATGAGTGTAAAGCTTTTGGGTGAAATAGAAGGTGGAATTTTGCATTTTCAAAAATCCCTAGACGAAGCTTTTGTTTACCGTGTTAGTCTGACTTAAATCTTAGTCAGCCTATTGTGATAAGTTTATTTCTTTGTTCCTGGCATCGTTGACGAATTGATGGTGTCCTCCATTGGAAATCGTATGAGCTTTAGTTCACTTAGAATAGTATACGAATCGGGAAGGATGCCATCATCTTCTGTACAAATCGTTTGTCGGTTGCAGAAGCAGCTGAACGGAAAGGTCAACTTCAAAAGACTGTCAGTTGTGTCCTTGTGCGAACTAAGCGGGCAGAGCCTTTAGGCAAGTAAAATGTCTGAATGTCTGGTTCGATTTAATTTATACAGGGAAGCAGCTTAGTCAGGGGGAATACCATTTTAAAAGGTTTTCTAGATAGGAGTTTTAAGATGATTAAAATCAAACATTTGTTTACTATTTTTCTATTTTTCACTTCATTCTTCTTTTTTTTGAGTCCTAATAAAGCATTGGGTCATTCTTTTGTTGTAAAGGAATCTCCTGTTCCGAATAGTCAGTTAGAAACCCAGCCAAATGAGGTCGTCATCACGTTTGATAAAAAGGTTGAAAGAGAGCTTGCCTCTTTAAAGGTAACGAATGAAAAGCAACAGGAGGTAACGGATAATCCGCCTCGGTTTAACGACAATCAGAAGGAAATGACCTTGGAACTCCCAGAGTTAAATGAGGGAATTTATAGGGTCGAATACTATGTCATTTCATCGAATGACGGTCATCCAATAAGAGGTGCATATAATTTTAGCGTCGTTGATGTGAATCCAACACCGCAAATGGATAGACACGGATCCGTTGTGGAACTTGAACCGCAACAGCCAAGTAGTGAAGAAAACATCATGAAGGTGGATTCAGGCTTTAATTCAGAACCCATCACTTTAGCTGAAGCCAACTTAGCGGAATGGCTAATTTATTTGATGAGAGCGATTTATTATATTGGCTTATTATTAATCATTGGTTGGGTATTTTGGTGGAGGTATATTCAAGATTATGCGAATGACCTGCAGAAGAAGTATTTATTCTGGGGAATTGTGCTTCAAATGGTTCATCTCGTCGGATTACTCTCCATGATACTGATGCAATTAAACATTTTCACCGATAAAGGGTTAGCTTTTCCTCCGGATTTCCCGTTCGGGACCAATTTTGGTTTGATGTGGCTAGTTTCACTTGTTGCCTCACTAATTGGTTTTATTATATTGTTTCGGAATAGATGGTGTGATCTTGGTTGGATTATGATTCTTCTTTTGTCTAAAAGTTTGAATGGTCATTCGCTTGAATTTGAACCAACCTCTGCTTTAGTGATTAGTAATAGTATTCATTTACTGGCAGCCTCCATTTGGGCATCTGGTCTCACATTTATACTAGTCTTTTGGAGAAAGCAAAGATTATACGTCCAATCCTTTCTACCGCTTTTTTCAAGATACGCTCTCATAGGTATGATTATTTTATCAATAACAGGCCTTTTTGCTGGAATCGCCTTTATTTCTAGTTTTGAGCAATTATTAACAGGCTGGGGAATAGCTCTGCTATCTAAATTAGCTCTGGTGGTCTTTGTTCTAATCATAGGAGCTTTCATACGTTCAGCCATTAAAAAACACAGAAAAGCGGACTCGGGAAAACTGATTGTACTAGATTTCTTCTTGATGATGGTCATTATTATTCTTGTGTCTATTTTAACTTATTTAAGTCCAATGTCTTAACTTTAGGAACGAATAGAAAAGCAAAGAAGTCCGAAAGTGAAATAGACCAGAACTGTTGAAAAAGTAATTAAACCTAGGTCTGCGACAACCCCAATCATTGGGCCCATAATTCCAGCCATTAACCCGCTTGAAATACCAGAAAGTAAGGTTTGATAATCAACCAATGCTCCAAATAATGCCCCAATAATCATGGCAATAACGGTGGTGACAATGGTGATTTCAGTATAGAACTCGGGGAAAGTAAAGCCAAGGATAGTTCCAATGGCAATCCCCATTACACCGCTACTTGACATGGCAAGATTCATTCCAAGATGATATCCAATTAAATTTCTCACTTTAAATAAGAAAGAATAAGAAACAAAACAAACAATGAAATAGCTTGCAGTAATCAATATGATTAATAAGCTCATAATGTCTTCTCCCTTTAAATAAGTTTTGGGCTTATTTAGGTAATTCAATAGCCAAACAATTAAGTATGGAAAGGAACAAGGAAAAACATGAGTAATAATGGTAGGTACGAATATGAACATCCAGAATTAAAACAGGAAGATCGGTTTACATCTCCTGCGAGTTCATTGCCCTTGTATGAGTTGAAAATGCTGCAAGAATATATTCATGGCGTGAATCTGAAAAACTTAGGAAGTTATCTTCCGGATCATAAAAAGCAACTGATGTTATTGAAGTTTTTTAAGCATAAAAAAAATCAGCTGGTTGAGGTCTTCTCAAGGGATGGCCAAGAGGTCATTAAGACGGTAGGTAAAGTGAATATTGTAGGAAGAAACTTTGTTATGATTAAAACGTTATTTACGCGTATTTGGATTCCGTATCATGCCATTCATTCTGCTAAAACTCCTTTTGGAATTCCAGATTTGCCAAGCGGGCATCAACATGTCATTTATGATACAGAGCTTAGACGAAGAATATTGACAAACTTTGGTGAAACGGTTTCGGGTAAAGAAATATTAAAGCAGCAGTTTTTTGAAGAATCACTAAATACAAATTTAACGTTATGGCTGGGTACAAGAGTTACCCTATTTGCTGGCAAAACGATTAAAGGAAAATTGACCAAAATTCTAAACAATACTATTCAAATAACAGATAAGAAAAAACACGAAATATCCATTAACAATATAAATTATGTGAAGCAGGGTAGATTTATTTCTTATTTTCAACGTTTATTAGTAAACGTAAAAAAAGGACGTTTCAGGAAAGAAGATTAAGAAGATCAATGTAAGTTGATCTTTTTTTCGTGAAGAATGTTTATTTTGAATGGGGAAATTCATTATTTTTTTCACTTTCAGTTTCCCTACAATTAAACATTCATATTATATAAAAAAAGATGGGAGAGATGGTTTTGGCAGAGCCGATTATTGGTAGAAACCGATTATTTGCGGAATTCAAAAATAAGGAAGTATTACTGGTATTGGAAAGTAGTCAGCTTAATATTCTAGGTCAAACGTTCAGACCGATTTTTACCGGGGAAGTGACAGAGGTTAATAACGGATTCATTACAATGGACAAGCCGATTATTAAGATGCATAACGCGCCCTTTTACACGTTCCCAACCCCATTAAATTTTCCTCTTGAACATATTGTTAGCATCACCCTTTTTGACCCTAAGCGAGTAATCCCGATTTTATAATACGAAAAACTTTTAAGCTAGGATGTGATTTTGTGGATAAAAAACCTTCATCAAAGCAAGGTAGTCGAGGTGAAGATATTAATGCTATTAGACAAGCTCATGTTACCCGTGAATTTGAAGAAAACATAAGTAGGAGAGCACTAATCCTTATGGCTTCCTATCCATTCTTGATTATTGGCAAAATTGTTGAGGTTGTTGGTGATTATGTGGTCATAAAAGCTGAGGTGACCAATATCACAGAGTTAGATGGTGAAACGTTCAATATTCATATTGATAATATTGAAGTTTTTTATATTCAAAAACCAGGTCAACCTGTTATACCTGATATTAGAGGCGAAGAAGATGATTAGACGCTTTCATATTGTGGCCATTCCTATCCGTATTGTTGTGAATAAATTTGGCGATCATGATCCCGATGGCATGATGTATGTTTTGAAGGAAAATGTGAATATTGTACAAAAAAAGGTGAAACATCATCCATTTACTCCTGTTGATTTAGTAGAGCCCCTCGTGATTCGTGCTAACGTAGGCGATGACATCGAAATTACCTTTGAAAACAAACTCCCTTTTAATACCTCCATGCACATTCAAAACACCGAATACGATGTTTTTACTTCTGACGGTGCCTTTGTTGGGATAAATCCAGATACGACCGTTGAACCAAATGAAAAAATCGTTTATAAGTGGAAAGTCACTCAGGAAGGCGTTCATTTCTTTTCAGATTTAGGCAATACGTTATCGAGTGAATTAGGAAGCAATGTTCATGGGTTGTTTGGCGCTCTTTTCGTAGAACCTCGTGGATCGTGGTGGACGGACCCTGTTACAGGTAAACCGATTGATAGCGGCTGTTTTGCTGATGTTCATAACAGGCTGCTTCCTTCTTACCGAGAATTCGGGTGGTTTTTCCACGATGAAATGGAAGTGGATGATTTAACAGGACAAGCACCTATTAGTCCCCATACCCTTCAGCCAGAAGCGACACATCTAATCAATTATCGTGCTGAACCGATGCGGAATAGGATGAGATTGATTCAGGAGGGGGTCGTTTGTCCAGATTGTGAAGGTGAAGAGGTTCATCATGATTCATGGGTGTTCGGTGATCCGGATACACCGATTCTGCGAGCTTATATCGGAGATCCGATAAAAATCAGGCTGGTTCATGGTGGTGTCCAAGAGACCCATTCCTTTCATTACCATGTCCATCAATGGTTATTTGAACCAACAGATGTGGATTCGGAGCTAGTGGATGTACAGGCCATTTCCCCTCAAACTCATTATACGGTTTCTCCTCTCTACGGGGCAGGAAGCTTACAAGGCGCAATGGGGGATGCGATTATACACTGCCATCTTTACCCGCACTTTGGAGAAGGAATGTGGGGGATGCAACGCAACTTTGATACCTTACAGGATGGCAGTCAATGTTATCCAAATGGTTTACCCATTAAGGCCTTGCAGCCATTGCCTGATCGGCCGTTGCCTCCAAGACCGACGCCAGAGAAGCCAGGATTTCCAGGTTTTATTCCAGGTATCGTAGGATCGAAAGCGCCACGTCCACCGCTGGGGATTGTGGGAGGAAGAGAAGCCACTAGGATTGAAAAGAGTCATTTCGCACCAAATGCTCGACCGGGAGCCGTATTTGTTAATCCTTGTATACCGGATGTAACACCTGAAAGGGAATTTCATGTTGTCTTAATGCAAATGCCAATTGTCTATAATAACCAAGGATGGCACGATCCGGAGGGCCGATTATATGTGTTAGCAGAAGATGAAGAGGATGTACGCTCTGGAAGAAAGGCGCCGGAACCACTTGTGTTAAGGGCTAATGCCGGTGAATGCATTCACTTTAAATTCACCAATAAATTGCCTGAAACAATTGGAGGGAATGCTTTCCAATTGGTGAACCGAACTTATGAAGCAGGCATGCATGTTCACTTTGTTAAATTTGACGTTCTTGTAGCAGATGGTGCAAATGTAGGCTGGAACTATGATTCGGGAATTCTTCCGGGTGAAACGATCCGTTACCAATGGTTTGCCGATGTTGAATTAAAAGCGACCTTTTGGCATGATCATCTATTTGCTAATGAGCATCAGCAGCATGGTGTTTTTGCCAGTATTAATGTTCAAGCGAGAGGCTCAAAATTCTTAGATTCACGTACAGGAAGAGAAATCGAATCAGGAACCCAGGCAACCATCGTAAATCCATTAATTCCAGATTTCCGTGAGCTGACTTTATTTGTACAGGATTTTACCCTGCTATTTGATAAAGACGGCTGTCCCTTAAATCCTCCTCCGTTTCCAGGTTCCCCAGATGATCCTGGGGTAATGGGCGTTAATTATCGAAATGAGCCTATTCAGTTCCGTTTAAAGGAACCGGATTGTGACCCTGCTTATGTCTTTAGTTCTTGGGTTCATGGTGACCCTGTAACGCCTATGTTACAAACCTATAATGGAGATCCTGTGCGAATTCGTCTTCTACAAGGGGCTCATGAAGAATCGCATAGTTTTAACCTCCATCGCCAGAGATGGCATAGAGAAAGGCTGGATTTAGACTCAGAAATCGATCAGCAGCAGCATCTTGTCATAGCTGAATCATTTACTTTGGAATTTAATATCGAAGGAGAGGGTGACTTCGATATGCTTTACCATTATGGAAGTGTTGATGACATTTGGTTAGGAAACTGGGGGATATTCAGAACCTTCGAGAAAAAAGTGCCGCATTTAATTCCGCTGCCAGATAGAGAGCCGCCTCCAAAAAGAGAGAAACCTTTACCGAATCCAACCGGGAAGAAGCCTCCAATCGCATCTCAGCCAGAAAAACCTTACCCGCCTAATGCGGTTGTTCGAAGGTATGAGGTGGTTGCATTAAATGCTTCTATCCAGTATAACGATGCTGGAGATCACGATCCTTTTGGCATTATCTTTGCCCTCAAGGAGGATGTGCCTAATATCTTGAAAGGAGATTTAAATCCGGAACCTCTTATTATACGTGCCAATACCGGTGAGTGGGTGGAAATAACTCTTCATAATCGATTGGAAGATCACTTCCATCACGAGAAAAAACATGGCTATCCGTTTGTGCCGGTGAATGCTCCATTTCCTCCATCCAAGCGTATATCCCTGCATGCCCAACATGTGATATACGATGTCAGACATTCTGATGGCGCAACGGTTGGATTTAATGATGACCAGACAATCGCTCCAGGGCAAAGTATTACGTATCGCTGGTATATCGACCGTGACTTCGGATCTGCTAATCTCTGGGATATGGCCGATGTCCGAAATCATCGCCATCATGGAGCCTTTGGCATGCTGATTGGAGAGCCAAGAGGATCAGATTATCTAGATCCAATGACGAGAAAGGAAGTAAATAGAGGCAGTCAAGTCGTTATTTCGAATCCCTTATTATATGAATTTAGAGAGTTTGCTCTATTAATGCATGATGGGGTTAGGCTTGTAGATAAGGATGGAAAACTAATCATTGATCCGGAACCGCTTTTTGTTGAACCAGAAGAAGAACTGGCGGACCCTGAAGATCAAGGTTCAAGAGGATTCAACTTTCGTTCAGAGAGGTTCCACCATCGGATAGATCATCCAAACGAAGTGTTTAAAGTATTTAGTACAAGAGGAGACAATAAAGATCCAGCAATCCCATTGTTTTTGGCCTACCCTGGGGATCCCGTGACGCTGCGGTTTGTATTTCCAGCTGACAAACCTAGGACGCATACCTTTACCATCCATGGGCATAAATTCTTTAGAAGCCGAGAGGATATGAATTCTTCTATTATATCAGCTGATGGGTTCAACACCGTAGGTTCAAGTGACAACTTTGAATTACTTTATGGAGCTGGCGGTTTGTTGCGGGAAGCAGGAGATTACTTGTATCGTTCAGGTCTAATCAGATGGGATATTGAATTAGGAATGTGGGGAATTATGCGGGTTCTAAAGGATAAAACCGATTCTTTAAAACCATTGCAATCAAAAACGAAAAAGGTTTATAAGGATGATTCAAAATGAACCAATGTCCAAATTGTCATAGTATAAACTGTCCCTGTGCTAATTATGCTGAATTCCCATGTGATTGTCCTAAACAAATACCCACTAGACGATACACTTCTCCCAATAGCCCGCTTCCACCTGATGAATTAGATGAGCTGCAGCGCTGCATTGAAGCTGCTAATGATTTACTTCGTTCACTTGGGAATGAGAGTGACCCGAATAATACGAGGCAGCTCCAGCTGCACTTCCTTAATCTTAGGGGGGTATGTGTAAAAGTAAAATTGAAATGTGGAGAAAGCAGGTCTGAAGATAAAGAGGCTGATGCAGGAGAAGGAGAAGCTGTAATAGAAAAAACAGGAACATTAGTAACAGCAGGCCGGAATTTCATACAATTAAATTCACTCGGGAATGATGTGTTTATTCTGTATGAGAGGCTTATATCACTTTCAAGGGAAGATTGTCCGAAACACAAACATCCTAAGAAGGAAAAGGTACCGATATGGAGAAAATATTTTTTGAATTTGAAAAGGTTATTTCAAAATTGTCATAAGTGGTTTTTTCAGCATTCGCGAGAAAAATTGAGAATAACAAAACACCATAAACATGATGAACAAGAGTTCCTTCATGCAGAACGGACTACTAGAAGGAAACTGGTCCTGAACTTTGGCGACTTTGTTTCAAAGGATCCTGAGTTAGTTAATTTGTTTTTCGGGCTTACTCTTCATATGCATCTGAAACATTATTTGGGCAAGGATATTAAAGTGAAAACTGATGATAATAGGATGATGGAAGGAACGTTATATAGAGTAGAACCTGAAAGAATAAAGATTAAAAATAAGGATAAATCGAAAGAATTCAATATGGACGAAATTTGTTTTCTTGAAATAAAACATGATCATCCATGAATGACACACGAAAAAGACAAAGATATAGAACAATTGTGAAATAGGTATGCCGTATTTTATCGGCAAGAAACGGACTTCGGCAGCCTCACGAAGTCCGTTTTTTATGGGGAATTGGGAGAAGACCCGCCGAAAGCCCATGCAAAGTAGGGTGGACAAAGGGTGGGCAAAGGCAAGCAAATCTAATTATCATGCTTAGAGACCAGAATTAGCTAACTGAATGCCACTAAAAACACTGCTGCAGGGAGAGCATGCTTTCCGGCAGCAGTGTTTTGGGCTTGCACATCATTTTAGTTTAAGGGTATATAAAGAATAGGTTCATAATAACTATCTTCTTTATATATTGGGGAGATATCCATTTCGATTTTTTTGTATGATAGATACGGTTTGTCCGTTGAGCTGTTTTTAATAGTTACTTTTATTAGCGTTTCATCATTTGAGTTGATAGGACGGATTAATACCGTGGATAGATTTTTGTTATGCAGGCTAATCGATTGGGCGGGTTGTTGTTTGCTGTCTGGGGTGAGAGAGATTATGTCTACGGGTGTCTGTTTTTCTGCCTGGGTATTAAGGTAAGGGATGAAGTAGTCTTTTTTCCATTTCTCCTCTGTTAATGAGAAGTCGTATTCAGCTGTTTTATTATATATAAATAAATTTATGGATAGCGAACCAATCAGTATGGCTATGTATAATATCCCAGAGATAAGTTGGATGTCTTTTCTGTTTTTTAAGAGATAGTATAGAAGAGAGATGGAGATGACAATCCAGAAAAATAGGGTGACATATGTGATTGGTGCGTCTTTAAGCTGCTCCATCTGTTCGTATTTGTCTATTACATCTTTGATTTTTATGATTGGGACCTCCTTTCGGCATGATAGATAAACTATAAAGCAGTGATTAAATATTTTCAATATTTTTTATGGAGCTAACACAAAGCGCGGTCCATTAGTGGAGAGAGGAGCTTATGCTATGATAGATGGAAGGAGGATATTCGGATGATTTATATCGGTGTAACCGGGTGGGGAGATCATGATTCTCTTTATCCGCCTGCTATTAAATCAAGGGATAAGCTTGCGGAATATAGTGCGCATTTTCCTGTTGTGGAAGTGGATGCGTCCTTTTATGCGATTCAGCCTATCCGGAATGCTTCAAAGTGGGTAAGTGAAACTCCTGAGAATTTTAAGTTTGTCGTAAAGGCCTATCAGGGGATGACAGGGCATCAGCGAGGTGATATTCCGTTCGCTACAAAGGCTGAGATGTTTACGGCGTTTCGGGATTCTTTAGCCCCATATATGGAGGCCGGCAAGTTTGCGATGGCCCTTTTTCAATTTCCGCCTTGGTTTGATTGCAAGAGGGAGAATGTTGAGTATCTTCGCTATTGCAAGGAACAGATGGGGGATATCCGGGTCGCGCTTGAATTTCGGCACCAGTCTTGGTTTGCTCCTTCCTTCAGGGAGAGGACACTTGAATTCATGAAGAAGGAAGGGTGGATTCATTCGATTGTGGATGAGCCGCAAGCAGGCGAGGGTTCGATTCCGACAGTTCCTGTTGTGACGGATGAGGAAGTGACCTTAATCCGAATGCATGGTAGAAATGTCCACGGCTGGAATAAACCAAATGATACGAATTGGCGTGAAGTCCGCTATTTATATAAGTACAATAAGGAAGAACTAGTCGAATGGACAATGAGGATTCAGGAATTAGCGAAGCATACGAAGGATATTATTGTGTTGTTCAATAATAATTCCGGCGGAGATGCTGCTGATAATGCGAAGGAATTTCAGTCTTTGCTGGGTATTAATTATGAGGGCTTGAATGCGAAGCAGCTTGATTTATTCTGATTCTTCGTTAGTGTGACTTACTTTGAAAGGCTGGTCTTATCTATATGGAATTTTTATTGCTTGTACTGATTGGTTTGGCAGCCGGTTTCGTAGGGGCACTGGTTGGTTTAGGCGGTGGCATCATTATCGTGCCGTTGCTCTTATTTATGTCAGGTGGTCTGCTTGGCGTTCTCACTCCGCAGATGGCAGTTGGGACGTCTTTGTTCACACTTGTGTTTACAGGTCTTTCTTCGGCCCTTGCCTATTTGAAGCAAGGAAACGTTGATTATCGCAGTGCTTTTTTATTTCTAATTGGAATTGCCCCCGGTAGCTTGGCAGGAGGCTGGGCCAATCAATTTTTACAGCTTGATGCCTTTAATATTTTCTTTGGTCTTCTCATGGTGTTTTTCTCTTTTTTATTGATGGTTAGGGGGAAGTTGAAGCCGAAGGAAAAAAAACAGAGCGGTGTGGCAAGGACTTATGTTGATCAGGATGGAACGGAACATACATACGGGTACGGAGTAGGATTTGCCCTGTCGATTTCCTTTGTCGTCGGATTCCTTTCTTCTTTGTTTGGGATTGGCGGCGGTGCCCTAATGGTGCCGGTCATGCTGCTTGTCTTTCATTTCCCGCCGCATCTTGCTGTTGGCACATCGATGCTATTAATATGCCTTTCTGCCATCATTGGCTCGGTGACGCATATTGTTAGCGGGAATGTTGTTTGGGTCTACGCTCTTGCCCTCATTCCTGGAGGATGGTTAGGAGCAAAAGCAGGAGCGTATGTCAATGCCCGAATGACAAGTACAACACTTGTCTTGGCGCTTAGGATTATGTTAATCGTGGTAGGTGTTAAATTGATTTGGGAAGGCGCGCAAGCCTTAGTATAGAGGTGTAAAACATGAAGGAAACGATTCATTTATTACATGTTAATGATCTACATAGCCATTTTGAACATTGGGAAAAAATCGTCCGTTATATGGATGAGCAGAAGGAGCTATATGAGAGCGCTGGGGATATCGTCTATAAGCTCGATATAGGAGATCATGTCGATCGTTTCCACCCTTTTACAGAAGGAACGATGGGAAAAGGGAATATTGAACTATTAAATGCAGCTGGCATGGATGGTGCCACTATCGGCAATAACGAGGGTATCACTCTTCCCCATGAAGCACTTAATCATTTGTATGATGAGGCGCGTTTCCCGGTGACGGTGGCTAATCTATATGATGAGTTGGGAAGGCGGCCTAACTGGGCGCTGCCCTATTTCATCCGCACGACCCCTCAGGGCAGGAAAGTCGCTTTTTTCGGTGTAACAGCGCCATTTACAGAGCTCTATCGTCTGCTGGGGTGGAAGCTGACGGATCCGTATGAGGAAATTGGAGCTGTACTTAAGGAGCTGGAAGGGCAAGCGGATCTAATCGTGCTATTATCCCATTTAGGGCTGCCGTCGGATGAGTGGATTGCTGCAAACTATCCGGGGATTCATGTGATTCTTGGCGGGCATACGCATCATATTCTTCATCATGGAAAAGTGATTGGTAATACGCTTATATGCGGGGCAGGCAAGTATGGAATGTTTGTCGGTCATGTGGAAATTACGATAGATAACGGAGAAATAACAGCTGTGTCATCGTTAAAAGGGATGACGGATGAGGGATATACGAACAAGGAGATTGAAACGGCTAATCTTCTATATAATCAAGGGAAAGCAGAGCTCTCAGATGTGCTTCTCAATATTACACATCCATTGACAACGGACTGGTTTAAGACCTCTGATATGCCCAAACTTTTGTGTGAGGGATTGAGGGAATGGTGCAAGACAGATTGCGCATTCATTAATGCAGGCTTATTGCTGGATGGTCTTGATAAAGGTCCAATCACAAGATTTGATTTACATAGGATATGTCCGCATCCAATTAATCCATGTATTCTGACCGTTTCCGGCTGGGAGCTGCTTAGTATATTGGCACAAACCGAAAATCCGAAATGGCCGCATTTTCAAGTGAAAGGACTTGGATTCCGTGGTTCTGTTATGGGAATGTTCGTGTATGATGGCGTGGAAAAGAAAGATGGCGATTGGAGAATCCATGGAGAGAGGATTCTAAAGAGGGCTGAATATACATTAGCCATACCTGATATGTTCACATTTGGCTATTTATTTCCTGAGATTAAGGATGTGAAGCGGAAACGCTACTTGATGCCTGAATTCCTGCGCGAC
The DNA here is from genome assembly GCF_002946355.1 of Pradoshia eiseniae. Lineage (NCBI taxonomy): Bacteria > Bacillati > Bacillota > Bacilli > Caryophanales > Bacillaceae > Pradoshia > Pradoshia eiseniae. Next base: position 100,481 of record NZ_PKOZ01000005.1, on the reverse strand, counting down.
CTATTGGGCTGGAAATTAGCCCAATCTGCTCGATAAGCAGCAATCATGCAAGCTCTAATCCATATACTTTAAGAGCAATAGTTTTAAAGGATATGGAGGGAATCAGCATGGTGGAAATTATCCCTTATGAAATAGGCGGGAGGCTGTTTACCGGCGTTTCAGTTCAGCTCCCGAAAACAACTTTATTGGTTATATCTAATGATAAAGGTTATATTATGTGCGGGGCGCTGGATGTGGGATTATTAAATGAGCGACTGGCTGACCGCAAAATTATCGCAGGCAGGGCAGTTGGGGTGAAGACATTGGAAGAGCTGCTTCATGCCCCTCTTGAATCTGTGACCCATGAAGCGAGAAAAAGAGGCGTTACTCCCGGTATGACAGGGATAGATGCTCTTGCATTATTTAATGATTGAATGATATTTAGTGACTAATCCCTCCTTTACAAGCATAGGTATTACTTGTATAGGAGGGATTTTTTTGTTCAAAAAAAGGGCGTTTAAGAGACAGACATTATTTCCGAGCGGTCCCTTGCCGATGAAGCACGTTCTGCTCATCTCTTTTGGATTCTTTATTGTATCCACTATCCTGGCTATATGGATTGTGAATAAAGCTATCGAGCCTACATTGATGAAATATGCGGAATCGGAAACAAAGAAGATGGCAAGTGTTGTTATAAATAAGGCAATCGAGGAATCCATTGCTGAAAATAAAGATTTAAATGAAGTGATCTCGGAGATTCCAAAGGAAGGAGAACAAATTTCGGTAGAGGGTATCCGGTTTAACACGGAAATCATCAATCGGTTTCGTGCAGATACAACGACGCGGATACAGGAGGCCTTAAGCGAAATTGAAGCTGGGAATTTATCTGCTGTCGATTATTTGAGTACCGGCAGCAAAAAGGAAGGGATCATCCACGAAGTGCCTCTCGGTAAAGTGACAAACAACGCTTTGCTCGGTAATATGGGACCGGATATACCGGTGGAGATTCATTCGGTCAGTGATGTCCAGAGTGATGTGAAAACAACACTTGAGCCATACGGGATTAACAATGCGCTCATCAAGGTCGTTCTCTTCGTTGAAGTAAACGCTCAGGTGGTCGTTCCGTTTTCCTCTAAACCAACGAAGATTACCACCGATGTTCCGATTGCGATGAGGACAACTTCAGGCCAGGTACCTTCTTATTATAATGGTAATGGCGGAGGCGGAGCAGGACCTGCCATTCAGCTTCCAACAAAGTAGAGGCTAAAATGCAAGATAAATTGACATTCCCTCCTAATATAGTATATTATTTACCTATTGCAGAATTATCAGAAAATTTACACATTATGCTAGGGGGGAATTTAGATGAATAAAGAGAGAGCCCAATGGGGAACGAGGGCAGGATTTATTTTTGCGGCTGTAGGATCCGCTATCGGGTTAGGGAACATTTGGCGTTTTCCATCCGTTGCGTATGAAAATGGAGGAGGAGCCTTCTTTCTTCCATACTTATTTGCCTTATTAACGGCAGGTATTCCGCTGCTAATCTTGGAATTTACTATTGGCCAGAAATATAGGAGCTCAGCACCGCTCAGCTATTTTAAGATTCGCAAAGGTGCTGAATGGCTCGGCTGGTGGCAGGTCATTGTTTCCTTCATCATCGCGACATATTATGCGGTGATTTTGGCATGGTCGCTATCCTATGCGTATTTTTCCCTCAACACGAGTTGGGGAGATGATACGGAAGGGTATTTATTTAGTTCATTTTTAAAGGTTCTTCCAGGAGAGAATGCAGGGCAGATTGGTTCGATTGTACCTAATGTATTCTTCCCGCTGTTAATTGTGTGGGTGTTGGCTCTTGCGATTCTTTTTGCTGGTGTCAAGAAGGGGATTGAACGGGCAAATCGAGTTTTTATCCCTTTATTGGTCATCATGTTCGGTATAATCGTTATTCGTGCCATTACTCTTGATAATGCGACTGCTGGTTTGCAGGCTTTCTTTGCGCCAGATTGGTCCCAGCTGACCAATGGGAAGGTATGGGTCGCTGCCTATTCACAAATTTTCTTTTCCTTATCCATTGCCTTTGGAATCATGATTACGTATGCAAGTTATTTGCCGAAGAAAACAGATATTACGAATAATGCCTTCATCACCGGCTTTGCGAACTCAGGCTTTGAGTTGTTAGCTGGGATTGGCGTATTTGCGACTCTCGGTTTTATGGCAGGGCAATTAGGTGTGGGGGTCAATGAGGTCGTAAGCGGCGGTATAGGACTTGCCTTTGTTGTCTTCCCGCAAATCATCAACGAGATTCCGACATGGCCAGGCCTTTTCGGGTTCCTGTTCTTCGCCAGTTTGTTCTTAGCAGGAATGACCTCCTTGATTTCGATAGCGGAGGTGTTTATCTCAGGCTTCCAAGAGAAATTCGGCATTTCACGGAGAAAGTCGGTTGCCTTCGGAGCTGGAACGGCTGCAGTCATCTCTATCCTGTATGCAACACAGGGCGGATTGTACATCTTTGACACGGTTGACCGCTTTATCAATCAATATGGTGTTGCGCTTGCAGGTTTGGTTGAAATTATCTTTATTGCCTGGATTGCAAGGGAGTTGTCTGCGCTGCAGAATCATGCGAACAGCATGTCAGACATTCGTCTTGGTGCCTGGTGGAAGATCTGCCTCGGATTAATTACGCCAATCGTTCTTGGATTCATGATGATTCAGACATTTACAACGGATCTTCAGAGCAATTACGAGGGTTATCCGACGAGCCTGATTATGACAGCCGGCTGGGGTCTTTCAATTGCTGCCGTTCTAATTGGTGTTCTATTCACTAGATTTAAGTGGAAGGGAATACATTCAAGTATCCCTCAATCTCCTAATCATAAGGGGGTGGCGAAATGACAGGAAGCGCCATTACCATGATGGTTATAGGCATGGTGATTATTTGGGGAGGACTTGTCGCCTCAATTGCCAATGCTGTGCTGAAATCAAAGAAAAAACAAGCATAAAATGCCGACGGCTGACCCGTACATCCATAAAAGGATGGCTTCTGGGTCAGCCTTTTTTAAATAGCATTCGTGATATCTGTATGATGAACGGGAATCAGGCTAAAAAAGCATTCCGTCTGTCTTATTTTATCTGCGCATCGAGGCTCTTTCATTTCGTTCCCATAAGCGGAGATAGGGATAAGGGTCAAATGACCACTCTGTTCGTCCATTTTCTTTGTACATACCATAATGGAGATGAGGAGGGAATTTGCCAGCAGTGCCTGGGGGGCCATACCCTGAGCTGCCAACAGAACCTAATAGGGTTCCTGGCTCTACTAGCTGACCTACTTTAACATCCTTTGCAAATCCATTTAAATGGGCGAAATAATGGTACGTATTATTTATGTCTCGTATACCGATTCTCCAGCCGCCAAATTTATTCCAGCCTTTTAATTCAATGATTCCATAACAAGTTGACCTCACCGGTACGCCATATCCCGCAAAGATATCCGTTCCCTCATGCGTGCGGCGTCCGCCCCAGCCTCTTGCCACTCCCCATGTGCTGTTATAGGTATAATGGCTGCCGAGAGGAAGAGGAAAGACTTTCTTTTGCAGATCAATGGTTTGGTGTTTCCTGAATAGATTGGCATTGCTCATGATGATACTGACAGCGCGGTCCCGGTTATAATATTCCCATACTCCGATTTTAAAGTTATCTGTATCAGCGCCATAGGACATGATGTATTGGGTAATCGCGGCCAATTGATCGTATTCATTCGTAATGTCGGCTTTCCCATCTTGATCTCCGTCCATGCCCATCCCTTCGAAAAAGGATATGGATAAAGGGTTAGAGTCATGTTGATTTGGATTAGCCAGCCCGCTCCATTTATCAGGCGGAATCATAATGCTAAGTGTACCGGACGGATCGGGCAAATCGTTTCTTGCGAGACGTACGCTGCGCTCATATTGATCAAAGGCCGCTATGTAGTACCAGGGCAGCTGGGTGGATGCTTCCACACGTTTATATAATTCCATCCGTCGATTGATCAATTCCTGCTCATCATTAGCTTTGGCAGCCTCTGTACTATGCGGGCTGAAAGAGTATGTGCATATTGATAAGCATAGGAGGAACAGTAAGCGATAGAACACGAGTATCACTCCTTTCGCTGATAAATTTTAGTGATTATTTAATCAAATGCTGTGATATGCTCCATTTTTTGAATGACTTTTTCTTTTTCTGTTCCATCAGAGCGGTTCTCGGTCGAGTAACTCGACATATTCTCTAGGACATCAATAAAACTTGGATCATCCGTAATATAGATCTGATAATAATCAGGTGCGATATGGCTTATGTTCTCCCGAATATTTCTTCTTATTAAATCAGGACGGGAGCCCTCCGGATGGTAAGCAAGCAATATCTCTTCATCCGTGACCAAAGTGCCGGCATCTCTTACACCGGGGATCTGAACGCATAGGGTGGTCAAAATAGTGGCTAAATTATCGCGTTTAACGGCCGGAACCGGTTTATCCTGCCGGTTGGCATAATAGGCTGAGCGCTGCTTGCGTTCATAGCCGTATGTTTTGTCATTAGCGTTTGAGTCACTGAACATATCCTGGTCATAGGTAACATAATCAGTGTTAATCGGCTTAGTATGGCTAGGCGAGCTGGATTGTCCGATATCTGAACTTCCGCATGCGGAAAGGAATAAGAGAGCAAATAGACAGCTTACAATCGGCCAATTCATGGATGTATGCACCTCCTTTTATCGTAGTTTGACCAAGATGTGAAAAATACTTCATGGTTATATGTGGAGAATGCTATAATAAGGGAACAGGTATGCTAAGAGTAAGAGGTGAACAAATTGATCAGCATTAATAATTCTCAATATGAAATCCTGGAAGAACGCGGAGATGGGTTTAATGAAGAAGCCTTTAAAAGCCGTTTCAGTGAAATATTGAACCGTTATGATTATATTTTAGGGGATTGGGGCTACGGGCAGCTCCGATTAAAAGGATTTTTTGATGACCAAAATCAAAAAGCCTCTTATGATAACAAAATCAGCACCATCAAAGAATACTTATATGAATACTGTAATTTTGGATGCTCATACTTCATTCTTCGCAAAACGAAAAAGTAAAAAGCTGCCTTAGAAGGCAGCTCCGTTTGCTGCAGACAAGCACTGTCTGCAGTTTTTTATATGCTTTTGCAGGCTGGAATCTAAATAACCTCGTATAAGAAATCCTTCCACTCAGCCGCTTCATCTTCTGTAAGACCAAAGGCGTGCTCTAAATATCCGGGCTCCTCTAAATCATCAGGTCCAATAATGGCAAAGCGGTTCCCTTGCATATCCAGCACGAGGGTCTTCCCATAAAATCGGTCCGTCACAAGCAATGCCAGGTCAACACGGCTGCTTTCTCCCATGAAGCTGACAAAGCGGGTTTTTGTGTCATACGTATCATCATATAGAAAAAAACGTTCCTCCATGAATGTATATACCTCCAGCCTTAATAATGTGATTGATTGAATCATACCAGAAGAGTGTGATTTTTTGTTGAATTAACCTCTTATTGATCATCTTTTTTCAAATGATAAAGAGTAGAGGATTACGCTTGTCGCATCAAGATTACGATGAATAGCCGATTCCATCTTCTTGAACTTTCTTTTTGAATTCATTAAGCTTAAGGTATTGATAGCGCAACCAAAGGGAGGAGTATCATCATGTACTTTGTCAATCGGGAAGCGATTGAGGATAAATTGCTTTACTTGGTGAATCAAATAGAATTGTTTGAAGAAAAGGGAAGCTTTGATGGCACAGATTACGATAAGCTTATCTTAGAAAGGCTTACACATACGATGGTTGATGCGGTCTTGGATGTGGGGAATGCGATGATTGATGGATTTATTATGAGAGACCCGGGAAGCTACGAAGATATTATTGATATACTCGTTGACGAGCAAGTAATTAATCCTGATATGGAAACGCAATTTAAGGCGATGCTTCCATTCAGAAAGGTGCTAGTACAGGATTATACACAAACAAAACATGAAGAATTGGAAGCTGCTATCAGGGGAAATCTTTCAGCTTTCAAGGCTTTCCCAGCTAAGATTAATGCATATTTGGAAAAAGAGCTTGGGGTTGTAACCGCCTTTAAACCGAAGGAATCATAAGTTGTTTATAAACGTGGGAAAACGAGTCATTTCATGGGAAATGGCTTTTTTTATGGTTTTCTCCGGGTCCTGTATAGAGTAAAGGGGATGAAGGCTTACGCTTTATAGGTCAATATGATAAAGTAGGGAAGAAACTATTACGTTTGGAGAGAAATCAGCGTATGAAAGAATACAAAGGCTATTTAATTGATTTGGATGGGACGATGTATAAAGGGACAGAACGGATAATAGAAGCTGTAGAGTTCGTGCAAGCCCTTCAAAGGAAAGGTATCCCTTATCTATTTGTGACAAATAATTCTTCTCGCACACCGGAGCAGGTAGCGGCAAAGCTGCGTGAATTTGAAATCCCGGCGACAGCTGAGCAAGTGTTCACGACTAGTATGGCAACGGCTAATTATATAGAAGAGCAAAAGCCGGATGCCTCTGTCTTTGTCATCGGAGAAGATGGCATTATCGAGGCTTGTACGAATAAGGGCTTTACGTTTAAACAGGAAGACGCTGACTTCGTCATTGTCGGCCTTGACCGCAGCGTTAGCTATGAGAAGCTTTCGGTAGCGTGCCTTGCAGTAAGGAATGGGGCAACTTTTATTTCAACGAACGGGGATATCGCTATCCCGACAGAACGCGGGCTGTTGCCAGGGAACGGGTCCATTACGTCTGTCGTGACGGTTTCGACGCAAACAGAACCAATCTTTATCGGGAAGCCTGAGTCCATTATTATGGATCAAGCGATGAAGGTGCTCGGTGTTTCTAAAGAAGAAACCTTGATGGTCGGGGATAATTATGATACGGACATTATGGCTGGAATTAATGCCGGTGTTGACACATTGCTTGTTCACACGGGTGTTACAACAAGACTTCATATGGAAGGCCATGAGAAGAAACCAACCTATGCCATTGATTCACTCGCTGAATGGAACATATAATTCTTGCGAACGATACAAGAAATAGCACGAGAACTGAAGTGACCATTTAAAGTTCGCTGCTTCATTAGGCAGCTTGGATAAAATGAGTTCGGTACACTATACCGAACTCATTTTTCATTTAGCCTTATGCGTTTCTCGTGTGGTGTTGTTTGTACTGTCCTCCTATGTGTAAATATAAAGGAGCGGGGCATTACTTATTTCCTGGAAACAGTCCTTGCTGCTTAAATGATGTGAATGGATTCTATATTAAAAGCCAATAGAAAAACTGCCCCTCCAATTGCTAGTTGTCTAACAGTTGGCGTGCAGTTTATCTATCTAATTTATTCTGTATTTGTTGCGCGATGGGCAAGCCTGCTTGATGCAGCTGCGGCAATCGCTCCGACGATGTCATCGAGGAAGGTATGGCATTCGCCGGTAGACTTGTCATTCAGCCTTTGTAAAATACCTGGTTTTTGCTTATCAATGTACCCATAGTTAGTAAATCCAATCGATCCATATACATTGACTATGGACAAAGCCAGAACCTCGTCGACCCCATATAAACCTTCATCCGTCTCGATAATGGATTGCAGCGGATCTTCAAGCAATCCTTTCTCAGAAAGTATATCCAGCTGAATGCCTGTTAAGATTGCATTTTGAACCTCACGCTTTGATAGTACTCTTTCCACATTATCAATACACTCATCAAGCTGCAGATTTGTGTGATATTTATGTTGTAAATACATGACTAGTTCGCCGATTTCCTTTATGCTGACTCCGCGGTCATTTAGCCACTGCCGAGCCGTTTTCTCTGTCATTTCAATAGGCTTTCCTTTCATCTTTCCACCGACTTCCATCATATTATGAATTGAAATTATGCAGTCCGTTACAAAGTAGCTGAACGTGTATATTCTATTCTGCCCGAAAGCGCGCCATTTACCATATATCCCTTTGTCGAAACATATAGTGAACTATAGGATGCCAACCTTTAAGGAGGAGATAGGGCGATGAATCGTGATTCGATTTACACAAATTATGGTTTGACGGTAGAAAATGAGACCACTGTCGGTTCTGTGAAATTGTTTAAAAGCGGAATGCAGTCCTATATATGTTATGCGGCACAAGGCGATGAACGAGAAATAGATGAGCAATATTATATGGCGCATCATTTATATGAACAGGGTGAACCAGGGATTTGGCTGCCTATTATGAACCGCGAGGAAAGTATCCTCACACGGGAATCAGACCAGCCTTATATTGTTTGTATGCAAGGTTCTGTCCTTCCTGCCATTTATGAAACTGGTAAAGCCCTTGCTGTTTTCCATTACAGGGGCCGTACGATTCAAACGCGGATGGAGCAGTCCAGTCGAATGGGGAAATGGAAACAAATGTGGGAGACGCGCATCGACCAGCTGGAAAAGGTATGGAGAGATAAGCTCTTAAGCAAGCCGCAAAATGATTTTGAAAAATTGTTTATCGATTCTTATCCATATTATGCAGGCTTGACGGAAAATGCTATTCAATATTTGGTTGATACCGAGCTTGATGATGATCCTGAGCAGATAGATGGAGGGACAGTGTGCCACACTCGGTTCACCCCGCAAACCTGGGGCTCTCAAACCATTGGGAAAGTGCCAAAGGATTGGGTGTTTGATCATGGAGCCAGGGATATAGCTGAATACGTACGTATGCATTTCTTAGAACAGCCTAATACGTACCACCAAGGCGTTGTTAACTTTCTGCGCCAATATCAAACGGTGTCCCCATTTTCAACCTTCTCAGCCAAGATGACTTATGCCCGATTGCTTCTGCCCATCCATTATTTTGAGACCATCGAAACCTATTATTATATCCGCTCAGAAGGAGAGAAGGCTATGCTTGAGGATAGGCTTAACCAATATGCTAAACAATCAAGCCTTTATGAACGGTTATTGCATGATTTTTATGAAATGGCTGGCATCCCTAGAGGTAATAGCAGGATGACTGTACCTGAATGGATTCAAACTAAAAGAAAAACTATTTGAATATTTGAACAAATTTGAATAAAGAGGTAAGATTAATTTTATTCCAGTAAAGATATAAGTTGTCATGATGGATAGTTATCATCTATAATGTCCTTTATAGATGTACAAATGTCCACTTTACAAAGACAACGCAAGGGGGAGTTTGGGTGAAGCCGATTTCAATAGGATTATTAGGACTTGGTACGGTAGGAACAGGGGTGGTTAAAATCATTAGCAATCATCAGGATAAGCTAATGCACCAGGTAGGCTGCCCTGTAGAGATAAAGAAAATCCTTGTGAAAGATCTTGTAAAAGAGCGGGATGTGACGATTCCAAGCGATATGCTGACGATTTCGAGCGATGATATTATCTATGATCCAGAAATAGATGTCGTCATCGAGGTAATTGGAGGAGTAGAAGAAACTCGTAAGCTTCTTCTTCAAGCATTGAACAATAAAAAGCATGTGGTAACGGCTAACAAGGATTTGATGGCAGTTTATGGCCCTGAGCTTCTATCTGTTGCGTCGAGAAATGGCTGCGACCTTTTCTATGAGGCCAGTGTTGCAGGTGGAATTCCGATTCTGCGCGGCTTGACAGACGGACTCGCCTCAGATCGTATTACGAAGATGATGGGGATTGTGAATGGAACGACGAATTATATACTTACGAAAATGTGCAAGGAGAAGCTTTCTTATACGGAAGCGTTGAAAAGAGCACAGGAGCTTGGGTTTGCGGAGTCCGACCCGACCGCTGATGTTGGCGGGCTGGATGCTGCCCGCAAGATGGCAATCTTGGCCACTCTTGGATTTTCCATGACGATTGATTTGGATGATGTAAAAGTACTAGGGATTACAGAGGTTTCAGATGAAGATCTTGCATTCAGCCAAAAGCTTGGATATACAGTGAAACTGATTGGCCTTGCGCAAAGATGCAAGGAGGATAAGGTCGAAGTCAGTGTTGAACCTACCCTGCTTCCAATCGATCACCCGCTTGCGATGGTGAATGATGAGTATAATGCGGTCTATGTATATGGGGAAGCAGTCGGTGAAACAATGTTCTACGGACCGGGAGCAGGAAGTCTACCGACTGCAACAGCTGTCGTTTCTGATTTAGTTGCTGTCATGAAGAATATGCGTCTTGGCGTGAATGGAAGCAGTGCTGTGCTGCCTCAATTCGAGAAAAGGCTGAAGACCGCCGAAGAAATCTGCGGCAAGCATTTCCTCCGTCTGCGCGTGAAGGATGAGGTTGGCGTCTTTGCCCAGATTACTTCAATATTCGCAGAAGATGGGATAAGCTTTGAGAAGATTATGCAGCTCCCAATTAAAGGTGAACAAGCCTCTGAAATCGTGCTGATTTCTCATGATGCGCCGCTTGCCAATTTCGAGAGGGTGCTTAAGAAACTCAGGACATATGACAAGGTGGAGGAGATCAAGAGTACGTATAAAGTGGAAGGAGGTCTTGTCTGATGGGATGGAAAGGACTATTACAAGAGTTTTCGGAGTTCTTGCCGGTAAATGAACAGACTCCGATGCTAACCCTCCATGAGGGCAATACGCCATTATTCCATTGCAGAAATCTATCGGAGGAACTAGGAGTTGAGCTTTATGTGAAATATGAGGGAGCAAATCCGACTGGCTCCTTTAAAGATAGAGGGATGGTCATGGCGGTCGCAAAAGCGATTGAGGAAGGCAGTGATACAATTATCTGTGCTTCCACAGGCAATACATCGGCCGCTGCTGCCGCATATGCCGCAAGAGCAGGCTTACGCTGTATTGTTGTCATCCCGGATGGAAAGATTGCAATGGGGAAACTCGCCCAGGCAGTGATGTATGGAGCTGAGATTTATGCCATTAAGGGGAATTTTGACCAGGCTCTAGCGATGGTCCGCTCAATCAGCGCGAAATACCCCATCACCCTCGTAAATTCGGTGAACCCTTATCGAATAGAAGGGCAGAAGACGGCTGCCTATGAAGTTTGCCGAGAGCTTGGCAAGGCTCCTGATATTCTTGCGATTCCTGTTGGGAACGCTGGGAATATAACAGCCTATTGGAAAGGCTTTAAGGAATACGATGAAAGTCATCAATCAGGGCTCCCTGAAATGAGAGGATTTGAAGCGGAGGGGGCAGCGGCGATTGTCCACAACCGGGTTTTCGAAGAACCGGAAACGCTGGCAACGGCCATTCGCATCGGTAATCCTGCCAGCTGGGAATATGCCGTAAAGGCCGCGAAGGAGTCCGGAGGGAATATCGATGAGGTTTCTGATGAAGAAATCGTTCATGCCTATAAGCTCCTGGCACGTAAGGAGGGCATATTCGCAGAGCCTGCTTCTTGTGCATCCATTGCTGGGGTCATCAAGCAATTACAATCTGGTCAGATTAAGAAGGGACAGACTGTGGTAGCTGTTTTGACAGGTAATGGGCTGAAGGATCCGAATACAGCCGTTGAATATGGTCATATCACACCGATTGTCATTGAAAATGATGAGGAAGAGCTGGCCAAGCATTTTGGGAGCGTGGTTTCATCATGAATCAGCCTCCCATGCTGCGCATTCAAATCCCGGCAAGTACGGCTAATCTAGGCCCGGGCTTTGACTCGCTTGGAATTGCTCTAGGCCTTTACTTAACCATTGAGGCCTCCCGTTCTGAACATTGGGAGGTTACGATAAATTGTGAGGAAATGCATGGCCTGCCGGAGGATGAATCGAATTATCTCGTCCGGATGGCCCAAAAAGCAGCAACCTTCTTTGGAGAGGAAATGCCGCCATGTCACCTAAAGGTCAAGAGCGAAATTCCTCTTGCAAGGGGTCTTGGCAGCAGTGCCTCTGCCATCATTGCTGGGATTGAGCTTGCCAATGCCTTTTGTGACCTTCAGTTAGATGAGACTCAAAAGATGCGTTTTGCTTCATTAGAGGAGGGACACCCTGATAATGTCGGGGCAGCCCTTTATGGCGGTCTTGCTGTCGGTGTTCAGGTGGAGAATGGAGCTGAAGTTATTTCTTTGCCAGTGGTTGGGGCAGAAGCGATTATAACAATCCCGCCATTTGAATTGAAAACTGAGACATCAAGGTCTTTGCTCCCAGAAAAACTGTCTTTTGGACAAGCAGTCTCGGCAAGTGCAGCGTCCAATACATTTGTCGCGGCCGTCTGTGCTGGAAATTGGGCTCTCGCGGGAAGTATGATGGAGAGGGATCACTTCCATGAACCTTTTAGGGGGGAACTGATGCCCTACTTCACAGAGGTAAGGAAGATTGCAAAAGAATCTGGGGCATATGGTACAGCTGTCAGTGGTGCGGGACCGTCTGTTATCACCCTTGCCAATTTAGAAGCTGTTCCTGTCATATGCCAAGCATTAAAGGAGGCCTTTCCGAATATGTCAATTCAGCATGTTCCGCTTGTGAATCATGGCCCCCTTGTCCAGGCAATCAAATAAAAACAGCGGTTCCCATTTGCCGGGACCGCTGTTTATCGTTTTGGTCATTAGAATACTTGTTCTACTTCAACAACGCCAGGAACTTCTTCAAGTAGGGCACGCTCGATGCCTGCTTTCAGCGTGATAGTGGAACTAGGGCAGCTTCCGCATGCTCCTAATAAACGCAGCTTAACAATACCTTCATCCACATCAACTAGTTCACAGTCTCCGCCATCGCGAAGAAGAAATGGACGCAACTTATCAAGAACGTCTTGAACCTGATCAAATAACTCTTGTTCTGCCAAGGCTATCGACTCCTTTCCTAATCATATTATAATGATTTTGCCTTAAAAAAGCTATCCACATTCCTTGCAGAATCATTAAAAATTGTTACTCAATCCTAAATTAGGTAAGATGAGGAGAGAAGAAAAGAAATGAACAGGGGATGAGCTTGCATGAAAATAGCTGAGGTTTTCGTTTATGGCGCGGAGCAAATTTGCGCAAGCTGTGTGGGAATGCCATCATCAAAAGAAACGTATGAATGGCTGGAAGCTGCGCTTTCAAGGAAATTCCCAAATCAGCCTATTAAATTCACGTATATTGACATAGAATCTCCACAGGAGGAACCATTTGTACGAAAAATGGCTGAAAAGGTCCGGAATGACGAATATTTCTATCCTTTAGTTGTGCTGGATGAAAAGGTACTTGGGGAAGGAAATCCTCGTTTAAAAACGATTTATGAGGCTCTCGAGGCCAAGGGATATAAGAGTGAGGCCATTAAGTAAGATAGGTGATTTTTGGGGCTCCCCAGCACGAATCCAGCCAAACAGAGCCTCCTTGCAGAAAGCGGGATTTTTAGCCTGTCCTCTATTTCTCGCAGGAGTCGAGTGTCCCTAGCTCCGTTCCACTTGTTATTCATAATGGTAGGCAGAAATAAACAAATCCATTGAAAACAAATAAAAACCTGAACTATTAAGCGTAATATTGATTAACATATCACCTAATAGTTCAGGTTTTATCATTGACTGAAATACTTATATCTCAGCCCCACTAAGTTCACCAGGACTTGAAGCATCCTTTGATTCATAAGCATCTAAAGGAATAAGTACATATGCTCCTCATCGAGATAGGAATCACCAATCTTTAATGCGTGCTTTTCTCTCCCGTATATCTCAAATCCCAATGAAAGATACAAGTGCTTGGCCGCATCATTGCTTGTGACAACGGTTAGGTGAATTTGCTCAATTCCTTTCAGCGTTTTCGCCTGTTTGATGGCTTCGATCATCAGGTTCTTTCCAATGCCTTGCCCTCTTTGCGCGGGACTCACGTACATCCCAAAAATATTTGCTTTATGCTTGGTCTTATTCCTTGTCTCTTGTATAACTGTGACCATGCCCACTAGTTCTTCATGAAGAAAGGCACCAAGGGTACAGCCGCTTTCAAGGCGGTCTTTAAACTTCTTTAAGGGATATTCTCGTTCTTCTTCGTAACTGGAGCCGAATGCTTCAGGGCTATCTAGAAGGGCCTCGAGACGCAGCTTGCGAATTGAAAGGGCATCATTCAAATGCAATGTCCGTATTTCCATTACGATTAATTCCTCCTTTTCCCTGGAAATCTAACATGGCAGCTATATTTAGCCTGCAAAGACCGGTAGGCTGATTACAATGATATATGAGCATTGCTCCATTAAAATGAGCGCTAAGAGATACATAAAAGGCAGGTTTTAATAACCTGCCTCCTCTTCATCCATTATGATACTTGTACATCCAAAGGACACCAGATTTTAAGACCCTAGCCATTCTTCCTGTAATCGGGCGTTCAGCCATGAGACCAAAGCCGTGTTTCTTCCCTAATGATCCGAGAATGCCCTTTAGCTTGATAGGCGGGAAGGATTCTGGAATCGGCTCATTTGCCCATTTCTTCAATAAGACTTGATAGATTTGCTCGGCTTGCCCCTCGGCTAGCTGGGCGCTTGGCGCGTGTCCTAGGGCGGCACAATCTCCGACAACGAAGACGTCGGGGTATCCAGGAATGGTGTGCTGCTTTGTCAGGACAATCTTATTGCCCTTATCTTTCTCAACAGGCATGTTTCGAACGGGTTCTACAGGCTGGATGCCCGCCGTCCAAACAATGGCATCACAAGGAATCACTTCATCGTGGTTATAAAGCAGGTTCGGTTCAATTCTTGTAATATTGCTGTTATGGACCAAGGTTACATTATGCTCAACAAACCAGCTTTCGACATAGTTACTTAGTTTCGTCGGGAAGGAGGAGAGAATCTTATCGTTCCGGTCATAAAGGCGAATATCTAAATCAGGCCGGCCCTCAATCAATTCGCTTGCAAGTTCGATGCCGCTCAATCCGCCGCCAATGATAGCGACGACTTTTCCGTGCCCTAAATTATTCAATGCCTGATAGGTGCTCCGTGATTTATCAATCGATTGAATGCTGTACGTATACTCGGCAGCTCCGGGGATGTTATGGTGATTATCCTCACAGCCTAGACCGATGACTAATTCATCATAGGTTAGAGGCTCATCCTGTGTGAAGAGGATTCTCTTCTTTTCTAAATCGATTGAGCTGACTTCTCCATATTTGTAGGAAATGCGTTCATGCTTTGGAAACGCAACGCGGACGGCATGATCAGATATGGAGCCGGCGGCAAGGGCGTAAAATTCTGTTTTTAAGCAATGGTAGGGAACGC
This sequence comes from Pradoshia eiseniae, assembly GCF_002946355.1. Classification (NCBI taxonomy): domain Bacteria; kingdom Bacillati; phylum Bacillota; class Bacilli; order Caryophanales; family Bacillaceae; genus Pradoshia; species Pradoshia eiseniae. The sequence continues at coordinate 85,332 of NZ_PKOZ01000005.1, read as the reverse complement.
GATCAACAAGGGTAACATGAATATCTTCCGGAAAATGCTGATCGGTTAATTTATTCAGTAATCTCATCCCACCATATCCGCCACCGAGGATGACTAAGTTTTTCATGGCTATGACTCCTTTGCTGGGTTATACAAGTTTATTGAATGCTTCTGATAATTCTTCGTTCATCGGTAAGTGCTTATTTCTCTGGCAAATAAAAAAGAGGAATGAAGCGCTATCAAAAATATTTAGTTTTTTTAATTTATTATTAATATTCTAAAATTCCCTTCAAAAGTATATCGAATTAAAAGGAAAATAACAACTAAAAATGTCCAGTTTATGAAACTATATCAAAATAATGGTAATTTAGAATGATTCAACTAATTTGACTATCTCTTTAAAAGGGAGTAGGATGTAGAGTTGAAACAAGGGGTGAAGATCATGAAGCCAATCATTGAGTTCTGTATAAGTAATCTCGCCAGCGGTGCACAGCCCGCTATGGAAAAATTAGACCGAGATCCTAATTTGGATGTAATTGAATATGGCTGCCTCAGCTACTGTGGACTCTGTTCAGCGAGCATGTATGCTTTAGTGAACGGTGACGAGGTGACGGGGGAAACGCCAGAGGAGCTAGTGGAGAATATTTATCAGTATATAGAAGAAAATCCGATGTTTTAATTGGATATGCATAAAATAAGGGAGGCAATGTGTGATGCATTGCCTCCCTTTCCTATTCGTCTGTAAAATCATCTTCATCCTTATGAGCTTCAGCATATTCCTCTGTATAGGGATGTTCTTCGTATGGCTTTAAATCTCCGAATGTCGTCATAATGCCTTCTTCATCAAGGATGTCTTTGAGCTGCTCGAGTTCAGCTGTTGGATAGATTTGAACATTCCTTCCATCTATATCGTTTCCGGCAAAATTCTCGATATCCTCCACATAGCCAATATGCTCATCAGAATTCAAATACACTTGGTCATAATGTTCCTTCGGATCGTAATAATCTGAAGGGGAGTCTGACGAGCCCCACTCTGCGACAGCCTGCCAGGAATCCTCTTCATCAAAGCCAATTACCTCTGTCGGATGCTTTTTACTATATAGGGGGTGTAAAACTTCCTCTTCAACAGGGCGGGTATGCGAAACTGTTTGGTCTGGTGTGTGTTCGATGCAGTACTCGGTAAAAGGGACTGCTTCGAGCCGTTCGAAAGGGATATCCTTTCCGCAAACCGAGCATTTTCCGTATTCCCCTTTCTCCATGGCCTGCAGGGCTTCGTTTATATCTTTAAGCTCCTCTTCAAATAGCTCATTAAGGGAAATATCCTTCTCACGCTCATATAGTTCAGTGCCGGTGTCGGCGGGGTGGTTATCATAGACGGAGAGCTCTCCGACATAATTGTAAAAGTTCTCGTCCTTATGCAGGCCAAAATGGTCATTTAAGGATATATGCTTTTCGACTTCGTTTTTCCGTTCCGTTAACTTTTCCTTCAGAACGGCAAGCTGTGCGGATGAAAGCAAATGCGGACACTCCTTTTTCGATATACTGTCTCTTTATTGTCCGTCATTGTCCATTTGTTTATGTACCTCCATATTATGGGTTTAGGCAAGCGTGTCTTTCGGTTGAGAGTCAGGAGATTTATGTATATACTAATCCTAGAGGATTTTGATTTCCTTCTACATTTTGACAAAAGGGGGAAGAATAAATGTCAACAGAAGTGATTATTGTAACCGAAGCAGCAGCTATTCAAATAAATGAGATGATCAAGGAAAGCGGAGAGGAACAGCCTTACTTGCGCGTTGCCGTCAATGGAGGCGGCTGCAGCGGGCTTACCTACGGAATGAATTTTGATCATGAGAAACAGGAAGACGATATCGAGACGGTTCAGCATGGCATCACCTTCTTGGTAGCGAAGAATGATGCTCCCATCTTGAACGGAACCCGTATTGACTACAAGCAATCAATGCTCGGTGGCGGTTTCACGATTGATAACCCGAATGCGATTGCCTCTTGCGGATGCGGCTCATCCTTTAGAACTAAGGTGAATGCAGGAACGCCGGAGGAATGCTAAATTCTCCTATGACCTCTTCAGCTCACTATGTGATAAAAGCATAATGAGCTGAAGAGGTTTTTTGTTTCCAAAGTTGAGAAGCATATGCCATTAATCCTCATTCTAATTAAAAGAAGGCCATGACTCGAGTCATGGCCTACCGTATAGTTATTCTCAGTCCTTAAACATGCTAGTGCTGTGAAGCGGCTGCACGCGCGCCTTAGGATCCATATAGGCTTTCGCATTATTGATGGCGGTTGGCGCCTCACCGAATCCGCTCGCAATCAGTTTAACCTTTCCGTCATAGGTGCAAATATCACCAGCAGCATATATCCCTGGAATATTGGTTTCCATACGGCTATTGACCACGATGGAATTCTTCTCAATCTCAAGACCCCATTCCTTAATTGGGCCGAGGGAAGATACAAATCCATAGGTGACAAGGACATCATCGACATCGATGGCCTCTTTATTTTCTCCACCTGCTTCTTGCAGGATGATTTGTCTGATCGCTTCTTCGTCGCAAACCATGTCGCAAGGTATGTAAGGTGTTTTAATGATAACATTGGATTTCTTTAGGTTTTCAACACTATGCTCGTGTGCACGGAATTTATCGCGGCGGTGAACAAGAGTGACTTCTTTGGCAATCGGTTCAAGCATTAAGGCCCAGTCAACGGCTGAGTCCCCGCCGCCGCAAACGACAACTTTTTTGCCAGCGAATTTATTAAGGTCATCAACAAAGTAATGAAGGTTTTTTCCCTCGTACTTAGTTGCTTGCTCTAGCTCTAAGCGGCGTGGCTGAAAGGCTCCATTGCCAGCTGTAATGATGATGGTTTTTGAATAATGGATTTCTTTATCTGTTGTCAGCTTAAAGATACCATCAGCTTGTTTTTCGACTTTTTCGACGGCTTGCTCCAGACAAATCGTCGGGTCAAACTTAGCTGTTTGTTCTTTAAGATTATCTACCAGGTCCTGAGCCAGGACTTTCGGAAATCCAGCAACATCATAAATATATTTCTCAGGATAAAGGGCTGATAGCTGTCCGCCAAGCTGCGGCAAGCTCTCGATGATTTTCACGGATGCTTGGCGCATTCCGCCGTAGAAAGCCGTGAATAATCCCACAGGTCCCCCGCCTATTATGGTAACATCGTAGATAGTTTGATCTTCTTTCACATGAAAACCTCCCATTGGTAAGTATGAACTTTTAACTAATAGTAACACAAATGGAACATTCTGTGTTTCTTTAAAGGAATCAAGCGTCCATAATCTTATGATAAAATTAAAGATTATAAAAAATCAAATTATAAGTCGATAGCTGAAGTAATAATCCGACAATATTCACTTTGCTTGAAATATCAACCAAAAGGGAATATAGTGATGGTATAGACAAATGTTAAGGTTTTGTGAAAGTTGTGTACGTATTCGTGAACAAAATCACAATACCTTGATTGATGATATATTTTATACGAAAAGGTGGAAGTGATTACATTGAAAAAGCCTCGTATCGTCATTTTAGGAGCTGGGTATGGCGGGCTATTGACAGCCGTTCGTCTCCAAAAAAAATTGAATGCTAATGAAGCGGAAGTAACGCTCATTAACAAGCATAACTATCATTATGAAACAACTTGGCTGCATGAAGCATCCGCAGGCACGCTTCATCATGACCGACTTCGCTATGATATTACTAGTGTTATAGACAAGAGCAAAGTGAATCTTGTTGAGGACACGGTCATAGAAGTGAACAAGGAAGCCAAGATGGTTGTTTGTGAGAACAATAAGGAAATTCCTTATGACTATCTTGTCGTTGCTTTAGGTGCCGAGTCTGAAACATTCGGCATTGAAGGATTGAAAGAGTATGCGTTCAGCATTTCCAGCGTGAATAAAGCGCGCCATATACGTGACCATATTGAACATCAATTTGCTCTATATGCAAAGGACAAAAAAGAAGAACGGTTGACCATCGTTGTGGGCGGAGCTGGCTTCACAGGCATCGAATTCATTGGTGAATTGGCTAACCGCGTTCCTGGTCTTTGTAAAGAATATGATATCGATCAGAAAAAAGTACGTGTAATCTGTGTAGAAGCAGCGCCTTCTGCTCTTCCTGGATTCGATCCTGAACTCGTTTCTTATGCAGTTGCAAGACTAGAGAAGAAGGGCGTAGAATTCATGATCGGTACGCCAATCAAGGGATGCACAGAAGAAGGCATCATCGTTGGCAAAGGCGAGGAAGAAACGGAAATGATCCCAGCCGGAACCGTCGTATGGGCTGCTGGTGTAAGAGGAAGCAGCATCATTGATAAATCCGGTTTCGAAAACATGCGCGGACGTGTGAAAGTAGAGCCAACATTGCTTGCTCCAGGAGAAGACGATGTATTTGTTATCGGAGATTGCTCCTTGGTTATCAATGAAGAAATCAATCGTCCATATCCGCCAACTGCCCAAATCTCTATGCAGCAAGCGGAAGTATGCGCGAAGAATATACTTGCCCTTGTACGTGGCGGTCAATTAGAGAATTTTGAATACAAACCAAAAGGAACTGTCTGCTCACTGGGAGATGACGATGGAATCGGCGTTGTGTTTGATAAGAAGATTAAGGGAACAAGCGCAGCCATTATGAAGAAAGTCATTGATAACCGTGCTCTTTACATGGTTGGCGGTATATCCTTACTGATGAAAAAAGGTAAATTTAAATTCCTATAATAAAATTAACTGAAACTGTCCTTCTTTTATTAGGACAGTTTTTTTTGCATTTACAGGTCAGGAAAAAGATAAACAGAAAATCAGGAGCTGTATGTGCAAGTTGAAATGACCCAGGAAGTAAATCCCCGCTTATTCGAGTTTCCCCTTATAATGGAAACAAAACAAAAAATATGGGGTGACTGTATGGGAGAAAGAAGCAAGCATGTATGGCTAGGGGTATGTGGATTGGTCATAGCTGATGACGGGAAATGGCTCGTTGTGAAGAAGACATATGGAGGGCTGAAGGGGAAATGGTCTTTGCCTGCAGGGTTTGTGCAACCTGGGGAGACAGCTGACGAAGCGGTTGTACGTGAGGTGAAGGAGGAAACAGGCATTGAGACGGAGGTGATAGGACTGTTTGGGCTGCGGACAGGGGTTATCAAGAATCAAATCAGTGATAATATGCTTATGTTCTTGCTGAAACCGACTTCCACTGCTATTTATGTTCAGGTGGAAGAACTATCAGAGGCCGTTTTTATGGATGAGAGGGATATCAAGAAAGATCCAAATAGTTCTGTTCTCTTAACTGAATTGAATGAAAGGCATGCTTCCTTGCATAAGAAACCATTAGAAGGAAAAAACCCGGGGGATATATTTCACTATACATCCTACAAATTATTCATTTAGTAAGAGAATCAAAGCATTTAGTTGGAAAAGAAGGTTGTATGCGTTTACATGGGGTTAATTGAGGATTTGGAGTCCTTTTCAAATTCCTCTCTCTGTTATATTATCAGAATATTCTATAATCTTTTGTGGGGGGTATGAAAGATGAAGAAAAACAATTATCCATGCTCGTATTGTGCAGGTGCTGGTTATTTTCAGCTTTTGCTCGGAGGATCGGAAACATGCTCCTGCTGCAGCGGAAGCGGGAAGCAGTCTGAACAGAAATAAAGGTATATGGATGACCATTTAGGTGAGTTGACCCAATTGACGAAAATTATTCCATCTTATACACTTACTCATGTAAGAGACAAAAGAGGGGAATGAATGGGGATGTCAATTCCGTTAATGGTGATTTCAATTGTGTTGTTTTTTATTTTGTTTTTCGGCTTAGGGTTTATCCTTAATATGCTTTTCAGAAAAACGTGGATTATGGCTGTGATTTATCCAATCATTGCTTTATATATTACCGGTAATCTTAAATTGAGCGAGTATTTTCTGAACTTTTCGTCAAGCATGAGCTTTCTGTGGGAGAGGGTACAGAGCCTGGCTATGGCAGATGCTGCTATTTTGCTTAGCGGTTTTGCCGGATCGATTGTCTCAGGCGTCGCCATTCGAGTTTTGAGAGTGATGGGATATAGAATGTTCTAATCGAGCTTTTAATGCGTAGGCGCATTAAAAGCTTTTTTTTTGCCAATCATTGCTTATTAACGGAGAACGTGCGGATGAGAATAGAAATGAGTAACTGGGGAAGACTGGTTTGTGTGAGAGGAGTGTATCGAATATGAAAGTATTACTATCCCTATGCAAGAAAGCTGGGATATGCCTTTTGTTCATCGGCGCTTTGACGGTAACTTGGTCTCATTTCACGGGGCTAGGAATTCGTGATTACATGAACCAGACCTTTCTAAATAAGCTGTTCGGCTATATGGAGCCGTTTCATCTCGAACAAACAGCGGCTGCTGCATCGAGTCTAGAAGAATCAAAGGATTGGAGTCAGTACCCTGCGTATGAAGTAATAGCGACTGGCTATACAGCGGGTTATGAATCAACAGGCAAAAAGCCTGGTCATCCCGGTTACGGAATTACCTATTCAGGCGTAAAAGTAAAACGTGATTTATACTCGACAATTGCCGCTGATACGACTGTATTTCCAATTGGAACCATACTCTTTATCCCGCATTATGGGTATGGGGTCGTAGCGGATACCGGTTCAGCTATTAAAGGGAATAAGATTGATCTTTACTATGACACGGTTCAGGATGTCTATCAGGAATGGGGCAAGAAGAAGCTGGAGGTTTACGTCATTAGCTTAGGAAAGGGCGACCTGACGGAAGAGGAATTGACCTCCTTGAATGACACCGAAAGTCTCCAGGTATTTAGAAACCAAATGAACAAGAAAAGATAATCTCGTTGTGTATGCAAGTGGACCTTCTTTATTTGAAGGTCCATCTTGCTTATTTTTATTGGGAATACATGCAGCTATAATTGCAACAATTTTTCGAACCTTATTTTATAATAAGGGAAGAGGAGGAATGAAAATGTTTATCGTCAAGAATGAAAATCCATCCGTATTGTCTATTCCCGTGCTCGCTACAGGTGTGTTCGGGCAACCTGTTACATTATCAGCAAACTTATCCGAGGGAGATAAACTCTTGAATGGGAAGCTGCAAGAATTAGCTAAGTCGGGTGATGTATCTGCGAAGAAGAAGCAAATTTCTCATTTACACACATTGGGACTATTGAAACCAGAACGTCTTGTATTTGTTGGTTTGGGCAGACAGAAGGAGCTGTCATTTGATAGCCTTAAGGAAGCCTTTGGCGCACTTTTCCAGGACATGGAGAATAGGGGCTGGACCCATATAGCCATTGATTTAGAATCCTTTTTGACAGAGACGATTACCCCTGAGGAAGCAGCCTTTGCCCTGAGTGAAGCGTATTCACTGTCGACCTATCAATTCGAAGGCTATAAGAAAAGAAAGAATGAGCAGCCACGTCAAATCGAAGAAATTACGGTCTATACTGAGAACGACCGAGCGTCGATTGAATCCGCGCTGTTTGTCGGCCATACATATGGAAAGGGGACAAACTCTGCGCGTAATCTGGTGAATTTGCCAGGCAATATGCTCACTGCTACAGATATGGCTAACTACGCTCAAGGGCTTGCCGAGAAATATCAATTTGAATGTGAGATTCTGGAGAAAAGCGAGATGGAAGAACTCGGAATGGGAGCCTTACTCGCGGTCAACCAAGGGTCGACTGAACCGCCTAAAATGATTGTCCTTAAATACCAAGGTAAAGAGAAATGGACAGATGTAATTGGCCTTGTCGGAAAAGGAATCACCTTTGATACAGGGGGCTACTCTATTAAGACGAAGGCAGGCATTGTCGGCATGAAGACAGATATGGGCGGGGCAGCGGCTGTGCTTGGCGCAATGGAAATCATCGGCGAATTGAAGCCTGAACAAAATGTGGTGGCAGTCATTCCGTCTACAGATAATATGATCTCAGGTAATGCCTTTAAGCCGGATGATGTGATTGTCTCCATGAGCGGCAAGACGATTGAAGTGCTGAACACGGATGCGGAAGGCAGGCTTGTTTTGGCTGACGCCATAACCTATGCCAAGCATCATGGCGCAAACTATCTAGTGGATGTGGCTACCTTAACAGGCGGTGTCATCACGGCTCTTGGCGTGGAAATGACCGGGGCAATGACAAATGATGAAAGCTGGTTTGAGGAAGTGCTTCTTGCATCAGAAGAAGCCGGGGAACCGATGTGGAGACTCCCGATTACTGAGAAGGATAAAGCCCGTGTTCGAGGCAGCAAAATTGCTGACTTGAATAATTCGCCAGGTTCAGAGGGACATGCCATCATGGGAGGGGCATTCGTGGGAGAATTTGCAGAAGATACGCCATGGGTGCATCTTGATATCGCTGGAACGGCAACAAGACGAAGTGCTTTTGAACTCGGTCCAGCAGGTGCTACAGGGGTAATGGCAAGAACACTTGCTACTCTTGTGGAACGCTTTGGTCTTGAGGAAACAGACTAATTATAAGGATAGACCGGAAGAAGAAGCGCACTCTTGGAGAGCGCTTCTTCTTTTATCTTGAAAACTTGCCTTGAAGGATAGTTATTCGCCCTTACATGCTCATGGGTTGATGCATACATAATAGTGTAGGCATTAAACATACAGGAGGTATTCTAAAGATGAATCCAGAAATGATGATGAGCAGACAATGGGGAAGACCATGGGGAAGACCGTGGGGCAGACCCTGGGGCAGACCATTTATTGGCCGGCCATGGGGTGGACCGTTTTACGGAGGCTATGGAGGATTTGGTGCAGGATTGGCAGGAGGATTAATAGGTGGAGCATTGGCAGCCCCACTTCTATACGGACCATATGCCGGAGGCTTCTTCTGGTAAAATAACAAATGACCAGCAGGATGACTGCTGGTTTTTACATACAATTTGCAGGAACATATTGAGAGTATGAAGAAATAGTAGGATAGTAAAGATTATAGAAAGAAGGGTATGATTGCATGAAGGATTATAAAGACACATTAATGGGAACACTCGGGATTGATATTTTAGAGGCTGAAGAGGGAAGGATAGTCGCTACAATGCCTGTTGACCATCGTACCCACCAGCCGATGGGCTTGCTTCATGGAGGCGCTTCTGTCGCTTTAGCCGAAACGGTCGCAAGCATGGGAGGCTTTTTATTGGTCGACTCCGATAATGAGGCCGTTGTTGGTCTTGAAATAAATGCCAATCATATTAAGGGTAAGCGGGAAGGGATTGTAACAGCAACAGGAACGGTTCTCCATCGGGGAAAGAAAACGCAAATTTGGGAGATTCGGATTACAGACGAAGAGAATGAATTAATCTGTATCAGCCGCTGCACACTTGCAGTGATTCAGGTGAAGAAATGAATGACCAGAAGTCACTCCTCTTATCAGGGGTGATTTTTTGCATACAATCTGAATAGCAGGCTGTTGATAAATGGCAAAAAAACTGCAGACCAATTGGTCTGCAGCCTTGAACCGGGCATTACATCGGTTCTTTTATTTGTTATCTTCAGATACTTGTCTGGTCTTACTCAAATCATCCCGCACAGTCATTTTTGACAGCTTAGCGCCTGTATTGTAAGCTGCCCGGCTGATTAAATGTCCGGCCACAGGTGCGGTCATAAAAATAAAGATGACAGCCAAGAGAATCCGGGAATTGAAATGTCCTTTTACGATCCAGAAATACAGGAATGTGCCAATTAAGACAAAGGTAACAGCTAAGGTAGATGTCTTAGAAGCAGCGTGGCTTCTTGTATATACATCAGGGAATCGTAAAATACCAAGTGCGGATACGACAGTGAGCAATGAACCGATAACAACGATAGCAATAAAGATATAACTATAGATCTCGTTCATTTTCGATGATTTCTCCTTTCTCCAGGAATTTAGAAAAAGCGACCGTTCCAGTGAAAGAGAGAATACCAATCAGCAAAATAACCTCGAGGAACATGGATGTATCCAGCAAAATCGACAAGACGGCAATCATGCAAATTAAGTTTGTCCCGATGGCATCAAGCGCGACAACCCGATCCGGGATGCTCGGTCCTTTAATGACCCTATAGACGAGAATACCCATGGAGATGGTAATGCACAATAATGCTAATTGCAGCATGAAATTTAGCATTATTCACTCACCTCCTTGATAACTCGTTCAAAGGAATCGCGGATTCCTGCTGTCATTTCATCGATTTCACCTATATTAAGCGCATGGATATACAAGGTCTGATTATCAGGTGAAATCTCCATTACTAGTGTTCCTGGCGTTAACGTAATCATGTTAGCAAGAAGGGTTATTTGCCAATCTTTCTTTAAGGTTGTTTCATAGCTAAAGATTCCAGGCTTCAATTCAAGCTTTGGACGAAGGATTGCCTTAAAGACATCGAGGTTCGCGATAAGTAACTCCCTGATAAAAATCAATAGCAGTTTTACAACGGAGACAACCTTACGTAAGTAAAAGGGAGTATCAAAGAATCTCCTGAACAGATAAAGGATAATCGCACCAAGCAAATAGCCGATTACAAAAGATGAACCCGTCGCAGACGTGGTGAGGAACATCCAGGTTAGAGCCAAAATCATGTTTAATATAATTTGATAGGACATGTCGTCATCCCTCCTTAAGCACAGCTTGGATATAGTCTGAAGGGTTCATTAACACCTGAACAGCATCTGAGACATATGTGTAGACAGCTTCAGTACCAATGCCGTACGCAATGGAGACAGCAATCAGAATCCCGATTGGCAACATGAGGAAGCGGTTGTCTTTTTTCTGTTCAGTGGCGAGATTGTACTCTTTTTTCTCTCCCCAAAAGGCAAATATGAAGATTCTCATTACAGAGTACAGAACAATTAAGCTTGAAAAGAGAACGATAAGTCCTCCTGCATAATGACCTCCCTCGAAGGCTCCCTGAATGATCATCAGTTTTCCAGCAAATCCGCTGAAGGGCGGAACACCTGCTAAAGAGATGGCGGCGATGAAGAACAGCCAGCCAAGCAATGGACTTTGATGTATAAGACCGCCCATGCGCTTGATATTGCTGGTGCCGGTTTTGGCAATCATGATCCCAATTAGAAGGAAGAGGGCTGATTTAATCAGCATATCATGAAGGGTATACATCACTGAACCGGCGATTGCCTCCGTGTTCATGACAGATATGCCAAAAAGAATAACACCAATCGCAACCACGATATTATAGATAATGATTTTCTTTACATCCATATATGCCATGACACCGATGCAGCCAAAGATAATCGTCAAGATGGCCAAGTACATCATGATGGAATGAGTATATTCAGGCTGATGGTAGAAAAGAGTCGTAAACGTGCGAAGGATAGAGTATATCCCTACCTTCGTCAATAATGCACCGAATAAGGCGAGTATCGGAATTGGCGGTGCATAGTAGGAGCCAGGCATCCATACATAAAGCGGGAAGATGGCCCCTTTTAAGCCGAATACAATCAAGAACAGGATGGCGATGACCGTGATGATGCCCGGCTGTTCAATCTCAGCAATTCTTTGTGATATATCCGCGATGTTAAGTGTGCCGACGACGGAATATAATAAGGCGACCGCGACAACAAACAGCGCAGATGCAATGACGTTTACAAGCAAATATTTAATTGTTTCCCTCAATTGAATCTTCGTTCCCCCAATGACGAGAAGAACATAAGAAGACATCAGCATGACTTCAAAAAAGACGAATAAGTTGAAGATATCTCCCGTTAAGAAAGCTCCATTCACCCCTACAATGAGGAACTGAACGAGCGAGTAGTAGAAAAACTTTTCCCGGTCTGCATCAATGTGTTTGAACGAATAAATCAAGACGGTAAAGACAATGATGGATGTGACGAGCACGAGCAAGGCAGACAGCATATCAGCCACAATGCTGATGCCGAATGGAGCAGCCCAGTTACTTGCTTGCAATACTTGTATTCCATCTGTTTTTACTTCAATGACAAGGGAGAAGGCAATCACGATTGAAATGATAGCCGATATGAGAGAAACGACCCTTTGCGCATTGACCTTGCGTGCTAGGAAAATCAAGAAGATACCTGTCAGCAAGGGAATCAATATTGGTAAGATGACAAAATTATTCATAGGACTTATTTCCTCTCAACTGATCCATATTATCTGTTCCAAGCTCCTGGTACGAACGATAAGCAAGTACAAGGAAGAAAGATGTTACCCCGAAGCTGATAACAATGGCCGTCAGAATTAAAGCCTGCGGGAGCGGGTCCACATATGATTTTGCATTCTCACTTAAAATCGGGACAGCCCCTTGCTTTAATCCGCCCATTGTTAAGATTAACAGGTGAGCAGCATGGCTTAGAAGCCCAGTTCCGACGATAATGCGCAGCAAGCTTTTAGATAACACTAAATACGTAGCAATGGTAAACAATATACCGATAACAACAGACATTAAAATTTCCATTATTCACTCTCCCCAATCGTCTGGATAATGGTCATCGTCACACCAATTACGACCAAGTATACGCCTGTATCAAAAAGGACGGCCGTGTGAAGGGAAGTGTGGCCGAATAGCGGCAGGTCGAAATACTGAAAGGCGTGTGTCAGGAAAGGGGCATCAAAGAATAATGCACCCACTCCTGTTCCAACAGAAAATACTAGTCCAACTGCTACTAGCAATAAATAATTGATTGGCAGGATGGCCTTAACAGTTTTTAAATCAAAGGCTAAGAGCAATAAGATTATCGCTGATGATGTCATTAATCCCCCGATAAATCCTCCGCCTGGTGTGTAGTGTCCGGCAAAGAAGATATGGATGGAGAATAGGACAATCACAAATGTCGCTACCTTTGTGACGGTTTGCAGAATTAAATCATTTGTTTTGGTTTTCATTCTGCCCCTCCTTTTCTTTCGAGACGAAGCTTGATCATGGTGTAAATTCCAATGGCTGCGATCGCCAATACAGTAATCTCAAACATCGTATCCAAGCCACGGAAATCGACAAGGATGACGTTGACCATGTTTTCTCCGCCTGCCTCTTTATACGTAACCTGTTTATAATACTCAGAGATTGAACTAAACAATTTTGTGCTATGTGATGATAATGCCAAGAGTGTCATTGTGACACCAACACCAAGGGCAATAATCAGATTCGTTACCTTAAATCGCACTCTCTTCTCTTTAGGCTTATATTTCGGCAAATGATAGAAGCAGAGCAGGAACAATGAGGTTGATACCGTTTCAATGACAAATTGCGTTAGGGCAAGGTCAGGAGCCCTGAATAAAACAAAGAGCAAGGAAACTGTATAGCCCACAGTACCAAGCAGGATGATGGATGTCAGTCGTGACTTGGCGAATAATATCATGATGGAGGCAGTGACTAAAATCACGGCCAAGATTACCTCATAGATTCCAATTGGAGTAACTGACGTCGTATTAAGTGTAAATGCATCAAGTCTCCACATCATGTAAAGCAAGATGATAAAGGTAAATCCAAAGATATAGATTAAATAGTCACGGATATTACCGTTCATATATCCGCGTGTTAATTTATTTGAACCGATGTCCAGCCAGGATAAGCTCTTATTATAGCCGTTATTCAAGGTGTATCGTGTTGGCATCCATTTGTATATGCCTGTCCAGTTTGGATAAGTCTTGTAAAGAATGAACCCAAGCGCAACGACCCCGATCGTCATCCATAATTCAGGCTGAAGGCCATGCCACATGGATATATGGACATGGTAAGGATCTGCCGCATAAAGAACTGGCTGAATAGCAGCCACTGCCGGTTCAATGATTGTTTCTGCAAGCATATTCGGGAATAGGCCCCAAATAATAACCAAGGAAACTAAGATAATTGGTGAGATGAGCATACCAATTGGCGCCTCATGAGGCTTCTTCGGCAATTGTTCGAGTTTCGCTTTTCCAGTAAAGGTCTTAAAGAACAAAATCATGCAGTAAACGAAAGTAAAGACACTTGCCACCCAAGCAATGACCGGGAAAAGAATGCCCCATGTCTCAAGGGATAGGAAATCGGCATTTGCCATCGTTAACGTGCTCTTGAAGAACATTTCCTTGCTCAAGAAGCCATTGAATGGCGGCAAGCCGGCCATTGAAAAAGAGCCAATCGCTGCGATGGTAAAGGTAATTGGCATGAACGTCATCAAGCCGCCGAGTTTGCGAATATCTCGTGTGCCTGTTTCATGGTCAATGATCCCGACCACCATGAAGAGTGAGCCCTTAAAGGTCGCATGGTTAATCAAATGGAATATCGCTGCTGCTGTTGCGGCCATATAGACTTTTGAGCTGTCTCCAGTGTAATGAAGAGCTGCCGCCCCCATGCCAAGCATAGACATAATCATTCCCAGCTGACTGATTGTCGAGAAGGCGAGAATGCCCTTCAAATCATGCTGGCGAATAGCATTGAAGGAACCCCAGAACAATGTAATGATTCCGACGAGTCCCACGACCCAAACCCACTCAGCTGATAAGGCGAAAATCGGACTTAATCGAGCGACTAAGTAAATCCCCGCCTTGACCATTGTGGCAGAGTGAAGATAAGCACTGACAGGTGTCGGCGCTTCCATGGCATCTGGCAACCAAATATGGAATGGAAATTGGGCAGATTTAGTAAACGCACCTAGAAGGACTAGAACCATGGAGAAATAAAATAGCGGGTGTTGGATTAATTCCGGAGCCATTGATATTAGTTCACGGATGCTGAAGGTATCTCCCATCACATAAAGGGCAATGAATCCTCCGAGCATGGAGAGACCGCCTAAGAAGGTAATCAATAAGGACTTCTGTGCACCATATCGCGATGCTTTTCGGTTATTCCAATAACCAATAAGCAAGAAGGACGAAAGGCTCGTGAACTCCCAGAAAGTATAAAGGACAATCAGGTTATCGGATAGGACAACTCCAAGCATTGCACCCATAAATAGGAGCAAAAACACATAAAAATTTACAAGATTCTCTTTCTCTTTATTCATATAAAAGATGGAATAAAGAGTGACCAAGGCACCGATACCCGTTATGAGCATCGCAAAGAGCAAGCCTAATCCATCTACATAGGCATCAAAGGATATATCTAGCGATGGAATCCAGGATACGCTCTCCAAAAGGGTTGCATGCTCCTTGATCTTCGGCAGCAATGTGCAAAGGTAAATGAAAATGGCAACCGGAATTGCCAGCACAAACCAGCCTGTATGTATTTTTCGAGCAATCTTGCCTGTAAACGGAATACAAAATGCTGCAATGAAAGGCAGCAATATACTCCAATGAAGCATAGACATAGGAAACCTCCCAATCAAGTATTTTTATATAACTCTGTTAATTTTCCTTGCTGAATCTTTCGTGCAAAGAAGCGCAAAGTTCCATAAATAAATTGAAAAAATACATTAAAATGTACTTTTAGCTAATCTTAGCATAGCAAATTATACCGTAAAATTATATTATCCTGAACTTGAAAAGACTGCCATATCCTGCTTGTAAAGTGATTAATATATGTAGGAAAAAATGAAAAATTTTTTTCCGCACTTTAAACATACTTGATTGCTTAACCATTTATCTTCTGCAGGACAGCTATTTCCATGAGTCATCAGCCCTTTTCCATAGACAAAATGCTTTTGGGTGTTCTTATTATTCTTCTCTCTTTGGATTTTTATGTTTATGGCTGATAGTGCGGTCAGGTTCTTTAATTTGTAAGATAAATGATGTAATTGCTTTATGGTTATACCCCAATCAAAGAGACAAGCTAATGAGTAGTATGATAAATAACAGCACTGGTCAAAAAAGCGTCTTCTTCTAATTTGTTTAGAAGGAATCGCTAAGAAGCCTTTAATTAATCATTTGCCTTAATTTTTCAGAAGGAATTCTTCGAAAGTTAAGGAAAATGGGATGTATATTATTGGGATGAATAGTAAAATAGTTAAAAAGCCAGTCAGTTATCTTGTTTTGAAAGCCTCGCTATCATCTTTTGTCATGAATAGGGAGAAATATTAGAAGGGAGAGGGGGGATAGCATGTTTGAGAGAAGCGCCCATTTATTCATAGACTTTGAGTTTACGATGCCTGAAGGAAAGAATAACCCCATTGGCTTCTTTCCGGAGATCATTGAGGTCGGGTGGATTCTTGTCAAGGATGATAAAGTTATTGACCAATATACATCCTACGTGAAGCCAGAGGCATTTCCGGTTTTAACATCGAGATGCAGGAAGTTCTTAAATATTAATAATGCCCATGTGAATCAGGGAATCTCATTTGAGGAGCTTGTGATTTTACTAAAGAAAGTCAATAGTGAAAAGCCAGCCATCGTCACATGGGGAAATAATGATATGAAGGTTTTATCCCAAAATTGTCAGAACCATGGGTTTAAGATGCCGTTAACAGGCAAGCAAATTGACTTGTCCATTGAGTATAAACGATTCTTTGGCGACAAAAATCAGACAGGCTTGTGGAAGGCTGTTCAGCAATACGGCAATGCTGGAAATGGCAAGCAGCATCGCGCTTTGGATGATGCGATTAATACGTATCACATATTCCGGCTCGTAGAACAGGATAAACGCTATCTGGATAATCATGAATCAACCACCATTGGTGATATCATTGATTTCTCCACATTGTTAAATGAACTGAAATAAAAACCAAATCTCCTCTCAAGAAGATTTGGTTTTTTGCTATTATAGCTGGTATTCCAATTCAAGCCGCCCAAGGCATTCCAAGCTGCGTGCAGCCCATTCGGACGGGTCTTCCTGCAAGTCTTCCTTTAAGGTGACGAGAGCACTAGCCAAGGAAGCTTTATAGGAAGGAATCTCTCCCTCAAAGGGTTTGACCATATTAGACGGAACATTCGTCTGTTCTAAATAGGCGAGAGCCTTTCTTTCATGGAAGAAATCCACATCTGCTTGTTTTGGATTATGCAAGTCCCCCTGCATTGGGTGCTTCAATACAGCGAGCGTTTTTACGACAATATAGCCATTAGGCCGTATTTGCGTGATTTCTCCAGCGTATTTCCCTGTTTTATAAAAGGCGGTTACATTATCGCCAATTTGCCATTCCCTCATTTCCATCCCTCCAAAATACTATTACCCCTTCATCATACCTTTTTCAGACAGTTGCATACATAGAAAAGTCTCATCTTAAGAGGTGCTTTTTCGCTGAAAATCGTGTAAAGTGAGAAATTGGAGGCAGATGATGATGAAGATACGACTAATAATTCTTGTAATAATCCTCCTTGGTGCAGCTGCTTGGTATTATTTCAGCAATAATGAGGAAAACCAACAGCATGATACAAATATGCTGAAGCTTGACCAATCTAATCTAGAGAAAGAAGGCGATGATACAATGACAGTATTACCTCAATTCACAGAAGTGCAAGGCAATGAGAGACTCGTGGAAATGGTAACGAATAAAGGGTCCATCAAAATCAAATTATTCCCTGAGCAAGCGCCTAAAGCAGTCGAAAACTTCTTGACACATGCGGAGAATGGTTACTATGACGGCCTTATTTTCCACCGTGTCATCAATGACTTTATGATCCAAGGCGGAGATCCGAACGGAACAGGTACCGGCGGTGAAAGCATTTGGGGACGACCATTCGAAGATGAATTCACTATGGACCTCTTCAACTTCCGTGGCGCATTGTCCATGGCTAATGCTGGCCCTGGCACGAACGGAAGCCAATTCTTTATTGTTCAAAAAAAGGAAGTGGAATCCAATCTGCGCGGTCAAATGGAACAAGCGGGTTACCCGGCTGAAGCAGTCGATAAATACATGGAAGTCGGCGGAACGCCTTGGCTTGACCACAGACATACCGTATTTGGACAAGTTGTTGAAGGCATGGATGTAGTCGATGATATTGCCAGCACAAAAGTAGGTCCGAACGACAAGCCTGTCTATGATGTCGTAATCGAGAAAATCAATATCTTGAATTAATTTGCGGAAAATAGAGCTGGATGGAGATACTCCATTCAGCTCTATTTTTTTGCGGCAGATGATCATTCATATAAATCCGATACCCCAATTCGATGTATTTTATGGTAATGTTTAACATATAAGGGGCGGTGAGGAGAAATGGCGGAATGTTCGTTTATCTATATAGAGACAACAGATGATCAGCAGATTCTCACAATGAATGAGGAGTCAAGAAGATTGTTAGGGGCGGAGAAGGAATCTTGGAAGATACAAGATTGTTTCGATCAATGGAAGGTCTGCCAAGAATCATTGATTCAAGCCTCCCTTAATGGAATCGAGATGATTTTCATCAAGCAATTGAAGCCTGATGGGATGCATGCTTATGCAGGAATCATTTCTGAAGAGCTTACCGACCTCACGGTGAAAGTCCGTGAAATGGAGCGGCTCAACCGGCATTTGGATGCCATTATCGAAAATTCATATGATGGTATTTATATAACAGATAGGAATGGAGTTACGCTCCGTACGAACTCAGCAATCGAGCGGATTACCAATATCCCAAAGGAATATTACATTAATAAAAGAACAGCAGATTTGGTGAAGAGAGGCATCCTCGAGGATTCCGTCACAAATAAGGTGCTAGAGAAGAAGCGGACGGTTTCTGTCATGCAGCTGAATTACCTCGGCAGGGAGACCTTGCTGACGGGCAATCCGGTCTTTAATGAGGACGGCGAAATTGAAAGCGTTGTTACAAATATTCGGGATTTGTCTGATTTAAATCAATTGCAGCAGGCCCTCCGCGAAGCAAATGAATTAAACAAGGATTATCAAAAGGAAATCGAGCGATTGCGCGATCATTTAGCCCAAATGGGGGATATGACTATCATTAAGTCTGAACAAATGGTCAAAATCTACGAGATGGCAGCTAGAATTGCCAATGCAGATGCAACCGTCATCCTATATGGTGAAACAGGAGTGGGCAAGGATGTGCTCGCTAAATATATGTATCATCGCAGTGAAAGAAGCAAGTCAGGGAAATACATAAAAATCAACTGCGGGGCACTTCCGTCTGAATTACTTGAGTCTGAGCTATTTGGGTATGCGGGCGGAGCTTTCACTGGTGCCAATAAAAACGGGAAGCCTGGATTATTTGAACTGGCGGACAATGGTGTCCTATTCCTTGATGAAGTTGGGGAAATGCCCATGGCTCTTCAGGTGAAATTACTGCGAGTACTTCAAGATAAAGAAATTCAGCGGGTTGGAGGCACGGCTTCCAAAAAGGTTAACGTCCGTATTATTGCGGCAACCAATCGGAATTTAAAGAGGATGGTCGAGGAGGGGGAATTTCGGGAAGATTTATTCTACAGGCTGAACGTGATCCCCATCACGATTCCCCCGCTCAGAGAAAGACGGGAAGAAATTCTGCCGCTGGCAGATTTGTACCTGAGGCAATGCAATGAAAAGTACGGCATGTATAAACAGCTCGATAAGGAATTAAAGACATTTCTGTATCAGCATGATTGGTCTGGCAATATCCGCGAGCTCGCCAATCTGATTGAACGTATAACCCTGCTTCATCTGGAGGATACTCTTGGCATTGAGCATTTGCCATCAGATTATCAGCCTCAAGACCCGATTGATCAACCAGGAGATAGGGCTATTCTCTCCTTAAAGGAAGAGGCTGAGCGTGCAGAAAGAAAGGCTTTAATGCTGGCTGCGGAGCAATTCGATTCCACCTATGAGATTGCTGAGGCCCTGCAGACGAGCCAGCCAACAGTCGTCCGGAAGCTGAAAAAATATAAAATTGAATTATAACAGCGAGCGTCTGGTGAATGCTCAAAAAGAATTCAGAAACAGAATCCTAAAGGATTTTGGCTCTGGATTCTTTTTTATGCTGTAAATGGCATGAATCTTGCAAGAGAATGTATGAGTCTTTTCTAAAAGGAGATAACGGTTCGGAGGTGCAAGATGGAGAACACAAAGGGACGAGCTTGGCATCAATGGTATGTGCAGAACGAAATTCATGAAGTACCAAATCTGGCTTTATATGATTTGCTGGAAAAATCAGCGAGACAGTACCCAGAGCAGCCATGTATCATTTTTGAAGATAAAGAATGGAGCTATGAGACAGTCAAGCAGCAAGCGGATAAACTGGCAGGCGGTTTACAATCGTTAGGCTTGGCCAAAGGCGATCGAATCGGTCTGATGCTTGAAAACGATCCCCTTTACATCATTAGCTATTATGCCGCTCAACGCTTAGGACTGATAGTTGTCCAAATCAACCCTCGCTATACGGTGAGGGAATTGCTTCAGATAGCAGCGGACAGCAGCTGCCGAGCGATTATCTATGATAAAACAGCTAGTCATGTCGTGAATGAAGCTCAGTTGATTTACCCTTTTGAACATTTATTAAGCACATATACGACAGAAGATTCAAAAATGGCGAAGACAATTGATGATTTAATGCAACATGGTATCCCTCCACAGAATATAGAGACCATTAATCCAAGGGAGGATGTGGCGGTTATTCAATACACGGGAGGGACGACGGGAAAGATGAAAGGAGCTATGCTCACACACCGCAATGTCGTCGCCAATGTTGTTCAGAGCCGGGAAATGTATGGCGATATCATGGTGGAAGGTCAAGAAATTGTGCTGACGGCCACGCCTTTATATCATGTGTATGCGATGACAAGCGGTATGAACTTAAGTGTGTATCTCGGGTCTGCCATCTTGCTGTATAAGCGTTTTGAGCCAAAAGCAATTCTTGAAGGAATTGAGCGGCATAAGCCGACCTTCTTTCCGGGAGTGCCGAAGATGTATATGGCCCTCACGCAATACTCGGAGATTGACCGCTATGACCTTACCTCTCTCAAAATGTGCACATCCGGATCAGCGCCAATTCCAATCGAGATTCTCAATCGATTTGAACGTTTGACAGGAGCCTCTATTGGTGAAGGGTTCGGCTTATCGGAAGCATCGCCTACTACACACCGCAATCCTCCTAATGGTATCCGGAAGGTAGGAAGTGTCGGTATTCCGGTGCCAGGCACCGACTGCATGATTGTCGATGACAATAATCAGCCACTAGCAGAAAATCAAGTCGGGGAATTGCTGATTCGCGGCCCGCAGGTCATGAAAGGGTATTGGAATAATGAGCTAGAGACGGCACGAGCGTTAAGGGGGGGATGGCTCTATACAGGTGATTTGGCGATGCAAGATCGTGATGGATATTTCTATATCGTCGGCCGCAAGAAGGAAATGGTTATTGTAGGTGGGTTCAATATTTATCCGCAGGAAGTGGAGGATGTGCTGTATGGACATCCAGATATTAAGGAAGCCGCTGTAGCCGGGATTCCAGCAGCCGATTCAGAGGAAATTGTGAAGGCCTTCATCGTTCCAAAAGAGGGAATTACGATTGATTTGGAAGAGGTGAAAGGCTACTGCTATTCAAGGCTGACGCCGTATAAGGTGCCATCAGCGTTTGAAATCAGAAATGAGCTTCCGCGCAATACGGTCGGTAAGCTTTTGAAAAGGACACTAATCAAAGAAGAACTAGATAAACGACAGGGAAAAGAATAGGAGGAATGTCTGGTGGAGAAGGGGTTATTTGATTTAACTGGCAAGACGGCATTAGTGACAGGCGGGGGAACAGGGCTTGGACGCATCATGGCAGAGGCCTTGGCTGAGCATGGGGCAAATATTGCCGTTTGCTCGCGCAATGTCACACATGGTCTTGAGACGGCTGATTTTGTCACCGCCCAATATGGAAGGAAGGCTGAGGCATACTCATGCAATGTGGCTGTCGAGGAAGAGGTCATCGAAACAGTTGAACGAGTTATCGAGGATTTTGGACCCATTCATATTCTTATCAATAATAGCGGTACGACATGGGGAGAAAAAGCGGAAGATATGCCTTATGAGGCTTGGAGGAAGGTCATGGATGTCAATCTTGGCGGTACATTCCTGATGTCTAAGTATGTGGGGAGGCAGATGATTCAAAATCGTGAAGGCAAGATCATTAATATTGGCTCTGTTGCTGGCATTAAAGCAGAACCAGCGGATGTACTGAATGCGATTGGATACAGCACAAGCAAGGCAGGCATCCATCACTTTACGAAGGACCTGGCAATGAAATGGGGCGAATACGGCATCAGCGTCAATGCCATTGCACCTGGCTTCTTTGAGTCAAAAATGACTAGGCATGTGCTAAGTGAAAACCAAGAGAAAATCATCCGAAAAAATCCTCTGAAAAGGCTTGGAGACCCGGGTTCTTTGAAGGGAGCGGCCTTGTTTTTGGCAAGCAGAGCAAGCGATCACATTACCGGACAAATTATAGCTGTTGATGGAGGGAGCTCCTTATAAGTCACTGATTCAATTTTGAATGATTCCTTAAAATTGAATCAGTATGTACATGTTGAGTCTGCAGACGAAGGCGTTTTCTGTTTGGCACGATAATTGCATTACTAAAAAATGAACCTAAAACTTTTTTGTAAGCGATTTCAAAATATATAGGACAGGTGGGAGAAGGATGGATTTACGATTATCAGATGAGCAAAAAATGGTGAGAAACACAATCAGAAGGTTTGTGGAGAATGAACTGATTCCGTTGGAAAATGAAGTACTAAAAAATGAACGTGAGGGCAGACCGAGCTTATCCGAAGAGAAGCTTCTGGAACTACAGCTGAAAGCAAAGGAATTTGGATTCTGGGGCATCAACACTCCAGAGGAGTACGGCGGGGCTGATTTAGGCCAAATGATGATGGCCATTGTTTATATGGAAGTATCGAAAACCTTTGTCCCATTCCGCTTTGGCGGGTCGGCTGATAATATCCTCTACTATGGCAATGAGGAGCAAAAACAAAAATATTTGATTCCGACAATCAACGGAGAGAAAAAATCTTGTTTTGCCATGACGGAGCCTGATGCTGGGTCTGATACAAGGAATATTAGAACAACGGCTGTTAAGGATGGGAATAAGTGGGTCATCAATGGGGAGAAGACCTTTATTACCGGCGGCAATGAAGCAGACTTTGTCATGGTCATCGCCATAACAGATAAGGAGGCTCATGCGAAAACTGGCAGGGAGGGTGTCACCTGCTTCATCGTTGATCGTGACATGGGCTGGAAATCTGAGTATATTCACACGATGGGTGAATGGGGTCCAGCTGGGCTCGTGTTCGATAATGTCCGTGTGCCTGAGGAAAATATTCTAGGAGAGCTTCATGGCGGATACAAGCTAGGGCTTGAATGGATTGGATTTGCAAGATGGGTCGTCGGAGCAAGGGCGGTAGGGACAGCAGAACGTCTTCTGCAAATGGCCATTGATTATTCCAAGGAGCGCTTTACATTCGGTCGCCCTATCGCCGATCGCCAAGCTATCCAATGGCAGATCGCTGATTCAGCTGTTGAAATAGAGGCGGCAAGATGGCTGACATTAAATGCGGCCTTCACCCTTGACCGAGGCGAGGATAACCGTCATCTGGCGGCTATGGCGAAGTTATATGGCGCCAATATGGGGAACAGGGTTGTCGACCGTGTCCTGCAAATTCATGGCGGGATGGGCTATACAAGGGAGCTGCCGATTGAGCGCTGGTACCGTGAGGCAAGATTGTGGAGGATTTATGATGGTACAGATGAGATTCAGCGCATGATTATCTCTCGCAATCTATTAAAAGGTCATGTCAAAGTAGGAGATTTCATTTAAGGGGGATGGGGATGGAAAATCGTTTTCAGGGCAGAACTGCCTTTATCACGGGTGGATCACGAGGGATTGGCCGCAAGATTGCTGAAAGGTTCGGAGAAGAAGGGGCAAACATCGCCATTATTGATTTAAATGAGGAAGCAATTGCCGAAACAAAGCAAGCATTTGAAGATGCGGGATATCCGGTTTATGCGAATGTGGCAAGCGTGACAGACCGTCAGCAGGTAGAAAGTGCGATGGCTGAGGTACATGAACAGTTCGGAAGCATTGATATTTTAGTCAATAATGCCGGGGTGATTCGTGATAATCTGCTGTTTAAGATGACGGATGAGGATTGGCAAATGGTCATGGATGTCCATTTGAAGGGGACTTTTTATGCAACGAGAGCAGCGCAAAAATATATGGTCAATAATCAGTATGGGCGCATCATCAACATCTCCTCCACATCTGCTTTAGGTAACCGGGGACAAGTGAATTATTCCGCAGCCAAAGCGGGCCTGCAGGGATTCACGAAGACCCTTGCGATCGAGCTTGGAAAATACGGTATTACGGCTAATTCTGTGGCACCTGGCTTCATTGAGACAGATATGACAAAGGCAACAGCGGAACGGATTGGCATATCCTTTGACCAATTGATTGAATCGAGTGTCTCCAATATTCCTGTCGGCCGCTCAGGAAAACCGGAGGATATTGCGAATGCTGTCCATTTCTTTGCCGATGAGAAATCATCATTCGTCAGCGGACAGGTGCTTTATGTGGCCGGAGGACCGAGAAATTAATTTATTTGCCAGGTCTTTAAGAGCGAAGGAGTGAGATATTGATGGAAAAGGAAGCTGTAATTGTTTCTTGTGTAAGAACAGCAATCGGCAAGCAAGGCGGTGCATTAGCATCCATGCCTGCACATCTATATGGTGCTGAAGTCATAAAAGAAGCTATAAAGAGAGCCAATATAACAGCAGATATGGCAGAGGATTGTATTATGGGCAATGTGTTAAGCGGAGGAGGCAATATTGCTAGATTGACAGCCTTGCAAACACATCTTTCTCTGGAGCTGCCGGGTGTTACGGTAGATAGACAATGCGGCTCTGGCATTAATGCCGTCACATTAGCCGCACAAGCTATTAGGGCGGGAGATGGTGACATTTATATTGCTGGCGGAGTGGAGAGCATGAGTCGGGCTCCCTATTTGATGGATCGTGCTGAACGGCCATATAGCCCAGCTCCTCCAAGGTTCAGGAAATCCCGGCTATCTCCGGATGAGGTCGGTGACCCGCCAATGGGTATTACAGCTGAGAACCTTGTCGAGAAGTATGACATCAGCCGAGAGGAACAGGACGAATTTGCAGCGAGCAGTCAAAGAAAGATGAGGATTGCCATGGAAGAAGGGCGGTTTAATGAGCAGATTGTTCCAATCGCCATCCCTGTAAGAAAAGGGGAACCGATGATTTTCAATCAGGATGAACATCCGCGTCCTCAAACTTCTATAGAAGGATTAGGCAAGCTGGCACCTGCGTTTAAAAAGGACGGTTCTGTGACGGCAGGAAATAGCTCAGGGTTGAATGATGCTGCTTCAGCACTCGTTCTTATGTCCAGACAGAAGGCAGAAGAGCTGAAGCTTGAGCCAATGGCCATCATCAGAGAACATACCGTGGCAGGTGTCGACCCTAATCTGATGGGGATTGGACCGGTTCCGGCAGTGAGAAAAGTCTTAAAGAAGGCTGGTTTGACATTAGAGGACATGGATTTGGTTGAAATTAATGAGGCCTTTGCTGCACAAGTCATCGCATGCGATCGGGAGCTTCAGCTGAATCCGGAAAAACTGAATGTCAATGGCGGTGCGATTGCCCATGGCCATCCTCTTGGAGCGACTGGTGCTATCTTAATCACGAAGGCAGTGCATGAATTGAAACGGATCCAAGGGAAATTTGCGCTGGTAACAGCCTGTATTGGCGGTGGTCAGGGAATAGCGGTCATTTTGGAAAGACCATGATGAACATAATGAAAGAAGGGTGAAGTACATGGCTTTGCATATACCTGAGGCAGTTATTTATGCGCGATTCAATGATTCAGATGCATCAGGCTATATTAGCACCATCAGTTATTTCTCGTATATGGAGGAAGCGCGTACCAAATTTTTTGACAGCCTTCAAAGGTATATCAATCAAGAAGAAGTAAGCTTCATCGTTGCGTCTGCTCAATGTGAGTATGACCGCTGTGAGCGAGTGAAGGAACAATTGTCAGTGGCAACCTCCATTACGCAAGTGGGGACCAAGAGCTTTCATCTTGCCCATACCATCTCTAATACTCAATCGGGAGATGTTATCGCAAGAGGGAAGGCTGTAATTGTTTGCTTTAATTTTCAAAAACAGCAAACAGTCCTGATTCCCGACAGCCTGAGGGCTTACATGAAAACATAAGGTAGGGGATTTGAGGAGGGTTCTCCCTCTTCGCTTCTCCCAGATAGATAAGGAGGGATTAAATGGAGACGCTTTTGCAGCAGCTTTTCAATGGATTGACGGTCGGCAGCGTTTATAGCCTTGTTGCATTGGGGCTCACTCTTGTATTTGGAATCTTGCATATTCCTAATTTCGCACATGGAGCTCTATACATGCTTGGCGGGTATGTGACGTTAACGATGATGACAAGCTTGGGCTTGCATTATTGGGTGGCGATTCTCCTTTCGATGTTAGCTGTCGGATTGATAGCCGTCTTGATGGAACGGCTGATTTTTCATCCGCTTAAGGATGCACCACCATTGCAGGATAAGATTGCGGCGATAGGAATACTGCTTTTTTTGGAAGCCTTAGCTCAATTCATTTGGGGAGCGGAGTATAAAACAATGCCAACCCCATATGGGCAAGTAATAGAAATAGGTGGTCTGACCATTACGCTCCAGCGCCTCTTGATTGTAGCGGCTGCCATTGTGATTATGATTGGGCTGCATTTATTTTTGAGAAAAACGATGACTGGTTCGTCGATCATTGCGATGGCTCAAAATCGGGATGGGGCATTCTTAGTCGGCATTAATGCGAATAAGGTCGCCATGCTTACCTTCTTGATTTCCGGTGCCCTTGCGGCGATTGCAGCCTCCTTGGCTGCACCGATTAATCTTGTCTCGCCAGGGATGGGGCATCTCGTTATTCTAAAAGCCTTTGTCATTATTATTTTAGGCGGTATGGGCAGCATTCCAGGGGCCATTATGGGAGGTTATATCCTTGGGTTTACTGAGAGCCTTGGTGCCGCCTATATATCCAATGATTATAAGGACCTGATTGCCTTTGTCCTGCTTGTGCTGATTCTATCCATTAAGCCGCAAGGATTATTTGTGAAGGAGGGACATAGCTAGTGAATGGGGCGAATATAAAGAAAATTCTTCTGCCGGCCATCCTTTTGCTTTCCCTTCTCTTTCCTCTAGTCATTCAGAATGAATATTATCTGCATATTATGACACTCGCGTTCATTTGGATTATTGCTGTATATGGACTCAATCTAATTGCAGGCTATACTGGTTATCTATCGCTCGCTCATGCTGGATTCTTTGCGATAGGCGCGTATGCAATCAGCCTGTTGACCGTCAAGGCAGAAATGAATTATTGGCTCGCCTTCCTTCTATCGATTTTCATTACCTCCATCATTGGCTTCTTTATTGGCTTGATAGCTTTGCGGACAAAGGAGCATTACTTTGCGATATATACCTTATGTGTTGGCTATATCATTTACTTGGTGATCTATAAATGGGAGGAATTAACGGGGGGAGTACGCGGATTTATTGGCATTCCGGCGCCTCCGCCAATCGGGTCGATTTCTTTTGATGAGGCAATCCCTATGTATTATTTAGTCCTCTTTTTCTTAATTATTGGGATTATAGCAATGTACAGGATTGTCCACTCGTTGTCAGGCCGTACCTATAAAGCGATTCGAAACAGTGAAGATTTAGCGGCATCGATTGGGATTTCTACAATGAAGAATAAACTGGCAGCCTTCGTCTTATCAACAGCATATGCCGGTGTAGCTGGTGCGTTATATGCTTCGCTTATCCGCTTTATTGGTCCGGATATAGGCTATACCAACATTATTTTCGATATGCTAATCTACTTGCTTGTTGGAGGTATTGGTACATTGTCAGGTCCGGTTATAGGGACCATTCTCGTTGTCTGGGTATCTCAGAACCTGCAATTCTTGCAGGATTACAGGATGCTTATTTTTGGTCCGCTGCTGACCTTCCTTATTATCTTTTATCCAAAGGGGATTGCCGGTTCCTTCATTCAATGGCGCCAAAAGCAAAAAGAGAAAGCCATCCAGAAGGAGAATGCCCAAGTTCAAGGCCGGGAAGCGGAAACGAAAATTTAGGAGGGATGGTATGTTTTTGGAGATTACAGGATTAACGAAGCGCTTCGGCGGCTTGACTGCCGTAAATCATGTTGATTTCTCTGTTGAAGAAAATAAGGTCAATGCCATTATCGGTCCAAATGGTGCGGGGAAGTCCACATTTTTCAATTTGATTAGCGGCTTTCATCCGCCAACCGAGGGGCAGATATTTTACCGGGGACTAGACATAACTGGAATGCCGTCCCATAAAATTGCCGATCTAGGCTTTGCAAGAACCTTCCAAACGACGCACTTGTTCGAGCAGTCCACCGTTTTTGATAATGTCATGGTTGGGCATCGTCTTAGGACGAAATCGACTCTTGTGGATGCCGTTTTTCGAACACGGCGATTGAAGCGGGAGGAAGAAAAATGCAAGGAAAAGGCGCTGGAGGTGCTGGAATTCACAGGCTTATCCCATTTAGCTGATCGAATTACCGCCAATATCTCACAGGAAGAGAAGAAACGCACCGCCTTTGCGCTTGCCTTGGCGACTGACCCTTCCGTTCTATTTCTTGATGAGCCTGCCGCAGGTATTAATCCTGATGAGACGGAAGGGTTGACTGATCTAATTAAGCGCATATCATCGACAGGCATTACGATCTGCCTAATTGAGCATAAAATGCAAATGATTATGAAGCTTGCAGATAAAATCATGGTGTTAAACCATGGAGAGAAAATAGCGGAAGGGACACCTGAAGAAATTCAAAATAACGAGGAAGTTATCAGAGCCTATTTAGGAGGCGAGGCCATTGCTTAAATTGAAAGAGGTTCATGTTAAGTATGGCCATTATACGGCGGTCAAAGATGCGACGATAGAGGTTGAGAGCGGTGAAATCATTGTGCTTCTAGGAGCAAACGGAGCTGGCAAGAGCACGCTATTCCGTGCAATCAGCGGGCTTCAAAGAGTTGCCTCGGGCTCCATCAGTTTCTTTGATGAACCGATCCACTCATTGAGTGCAGACCGGATTGTTCAAAAGGGAATTGTTCAATGCGCGGAAGGACGGAAGTTGTTTCCGCAAATGACTGTTCATGAAAACCTTCAGCTTGGCGCTTTTGTCCATAAACGAAAGAAAGAGCAAATCAAAGAAACAATGAATCATGTATATGAATTATTTCCGATTTTGAAAGATAAAGATACTCACGCGGCAGGCAGTCTGAGCGGGGGGCAGCAGCAAATGCTTGCCATTGGCCGGGCGCTTATGGCTAAGCCCAAGTTAATGATGCTTGATGAGCCATCCATTGGCTTGGCTCCTCTGATTGTTGAGCAGATGTTTAACATCATAGAAACCATCAATAAGGAAGGCACAACCATTCTTCTGGCTGAGCAAAATGCAAATGCCGCTTTGAAAATTGCCGATAAAGGCTATGTATTTGAAAGCGGTTCCATCGTTTTATCAGGAACATCGGAAGAGTTAATGTCCAACGAGAAGGTTAAGAAAGCGTACATTGGAGCTTAAAATGAATCCAATTCGAGAGGGGTATAGCCATGAAAAAAATTATGATGTTTTCTTTGCTGGGAGTACTGTTACTGGGCTTGATAGGCTGTTCATCCAATAATACGGCTGGCGGGAGCAATGGGGACACCGTTACAATTGGATTCACGGGTCCATTGAGCGGAGCGGCAGCCTATTATGGTGAGCGGACATTACAGGGTCTTGAGATGGCTGCGGAGGAGATTAATGAGGCTGGCGGCTTTGAGGCAGATGGAAAAACATATAAGCTGGAAATCAAAGCCCTTGATGATAAATATTTGCCTAATGAAGCAGCTGCCAATGCAAAACGCCTTGTGCAGGAGGATAAGGCCCCGATTATTTTCACGCCGCATAGCGGGGGAGTGCAGGCCTTGCAGGTATTCAATGAGCGTGACAAATTTATTATCGGAGCCTATACAAGCGAACCAGGTGTCGTTGAATCAGGGAATGAACTGACCGTACAGGTTGCTCCGCAATACAGCGGATATATTGAGCCTTTCACGACCTATTCGATAGAAACATCAGGCAAGAAATTAGCTATGCTGCCGCCTGCAACAGAATATGGGAAGGACTGGGCAGAAAGCCTTCAGCCTGAATGGGAAAAGCAAGGAGGAGAAGTCGTTTATCATTCAGCGATTGACTTTGCGAAAGATACAGACTTCTTTACGATTATCACAAATGCCCTTAAGAAGAAACCGGATGTGATGTTTATCGGGGGAGCTTCAGAAGCAACGGCAAAGGTGGCCAAACAAGCACGAGAGCTTGGCTTTAAGGGCGGATTTATTGTCATGGACCAGGCGAAGTTTGATCAAATGAAGACCATCACCGGAAGCTATGATACGTTCAACAATTCTATTGGGGTGACACCATTAATCTATTCTGACTTCCCAGGGACAGATGGATTTTTGGAAAAATATCGTGATAAATATGACGGTGTGGACCCAAGCTCCGAGTCTGGTCTCGACTATATCGCTTTATACGCCCTAGTCGGGGCTATGGAGGCTGCGGGAACGGTGGACGATGTAGAGAAGATCAGAAGCCATGTTCAGGATGGATTGGATAGTATTCCAGATGAAAAGAAAGTATACAGTATTCCAAGCATTACAAAGGAAGGCTCTTTTGAAATTGATCGAAGGCTTACGATTATAGAAGACGGGGAAGTCAAGGAATATAAAGAATAAGACTGTGTGACAATGAGGAGCCTAAGCAGTTAGGCTCCTTTTCTTTAGCAAAATGAGCCCAATTGGATATGAACAAGTGTTATAATGTGGTGTAACATACAAATGTTTCCTTTGGGCAAAGGGGGGTATTCGATTTTATGCCGCAATCCATCTTCTTTATCATGGGCTTATTTTTATATTTTCCTGAGGATAAGCGTGAATATATTCCGGCTGGCCTGACGATGGCGATTTTTCTTATTTTCACTGTATTGGCGATGAGGTTCATCATTGTGTACAATCGCAAGGAAGTACAAAAGGCGAAGGAATTTGAGGAGCAGCTGAGAAAGAAAAACATTATTGACTAAAGATTTGCTGCACTCTGGGAGTGCAGCTTTTTTAGTGATGGGGCTGGTCTAAAAGGGACAGCCTTTTCGTTTGACGGAACACTTCCTCAGAAGGTCACGCATCTAAAAAATGGCCACCCCCATAAAGAACCGCCTATAGTGTAGTTGGATCGCTCTTTAATCTAGGCGCTTGCCCTTCGTTTTCTCTAAAAAACAGCTCAAAAAATGCTTTTTAATAAATACAGGATGAAAAGCAATATACAGGCTCTTCATCCTGGAGATTAAGCTATTAAATTAAATCATCAAAGGCAGTGTATAGTCGGTTAAGTCCTTCCTTGACTGTCTCTGGACTGCAGCCAATATTCATACGTACAAATCCGCTGCCGGCTTTGCCGAATTTTGCCCCGGGTTCAAGAGCAATCCTCCCCTTTTGGATGAGGCGTTTGGTTATTTCACTATCGGTAATGTCGAGTCCGCGCAAGTCAATCCAAACGAGGAAGGATGCCTCAGGTTTGATAACCTTTACGACAGGCAGTTTGTCGTTAATGAAGCTGGTTACAAGCTCGACATTGTCTTCGATGACAGAAACAGCCTCCTTAAGCCAATCGGCACCATATGTATAAGCGGCTTCCATCGCTGGGTAGGCTAAAACATTGAGGCCGTAGAATCCTTGCTTTAGGAATTGTCCGGTCAGTTTCTTCATGATTTCCGGATTTTCAGCGATGGCAAGCGATGCTTGCAGACCTGCGATATTGAACGTTTTACTTGGCGCCATAAGCGTGATGGAGTTCGGATTTAATTTCGCGATTGGTGTATGCTCATTCCCATATAAATTTAAATCAGCATGGATTTCATCAGAGATGATTAGGACATCATATTCTTTACATAATTCAGCCATGCGGGTAATATCAGCCTTGCTCCAAACCATCCCGCCAGGATTATGAGGGCTGCATAGGATAAAGAGCTTGACGCCATCTTTTAATTTATTCTCAAAGTCTTCGTAATTAATTTCGAGGCGGTTATCCCTAATGATGAGCGGATTATCGACCAGCGTCCGGTTGTTCTCGTTAATGCAGCTGTAAAAGGGAGCATAGACAGGTGATTGAATCATGACCTTATCTCCTGGTTCTGTGAATGCATTAATAGCTGCCGCAATAGAAGGTACCACCCCAGAGCTGAAAAAGACTTGATCCTTATTTATGGTCCAATTATGCTTATCCTTCATCCAATTGATGACGGCATCATACAATGAATCATGCGGGCGGGCATACCCAAATATGGGATGGTTCACTCGTTCAATCAATGCTTCCTGAACTTGATGGGGTACACCAAGGTCCATATCCGCTACCCACATCGGCAATAGACCTTCTCCATTGAATAAGACATCGGCGTGGTCCCACTTCAGTGAGCCAGTTCCTCTTCGTTCAATGAAATTTATATTCGAATTGTCCATACTATTCCCTCCATCCATCTACTATCTGTCTATTTTAGCATACTAAAATATAGAGCCTGAAAGATGTTGCCTGTAATTAACAATCTGACTATATAGTATATTGATTGAATTTCTTACCTAATTAATGCTATGAATGATATAATATAAAAAGTTTAGACTAAATTTTCAGTCAATTAGAAAATGGAGGTGGGGTCAATGCACCTTACTGATAAAGAAATCGAAATTATGAAGATTGTGGAAGAAAATGCGAGGATCTCTGTTGACGATATAGCGAAAATGACAAGCCTCACGGTTTCGGATGTGGAAGTGACACTGAAGAAACTGGAGGATTCCAATATAATTGTCCGTTATGCAGCCCTTGTGGACTGGTCAAAGGTGGAGGAGCATGAGGGCGTGACAGCCATGATTGATGTGAAGGTAACACCGAAAAGAGGCGTTGGATTTGATGAAACGGCGAAACGGATTTACCGTTATGAGGAAGTGTCGTCAGTCTATTTAATGTCAGGCGCCTATGATTTATCTGTCGTGATTGAAGGGAAGTCCATGAATGAGGTAGCCCGATTTGTGTCAGATAAACTGTCAACGCTTGATTCCGTTATTTCGACGACTACTCATTTTATCCTTAAGAAATATAAGCATGATGGAACCGTGTTTTCCCCTCCGGAAGAAGATAAAAGGATAGTGGTATCACCATGATTAAAACGAATTATGTATCAGACACTGCGCGCAACATGAAGCCTTCCGGCATTCGTAAGTTTTTTGATTTGGCATCTGGTGTTGAAGGGGTTGTTTCTCTTGGTGTGGGGGAGCCTGACTTTGTCACTCCGTGGCGCTATCGTGAAGCAGCCATCAATTCACTTGAGGAAGGCTACACCTCTTATACGGCTAATGCGGGATTGATACAATTGAGGGAAGAGATTGCTTCCTATATGAGCAGGCGCTTCCATGTTAATTATGCGCCTGACAAACAGATCATTGTGACAGTCGGGGCGAGCCAAGCGATTGATATTGCTCTTAGGGCCATTTTGAACCCTGGTGAAGAAGTGATTGTTGTGGAGCCTTGTTTTGTCTCTTATGCACCGCTCGTGGTGATGGCAGGCGGGAAAGCAGTATCGGTTGGGACAACGAAGGAATCGGATTTCAAACTGTTGCCGCAGCAGCTGGAGGCAGCTGTCACGCCAAATACAAAGGCGATCATGATTTGTTCGCCGAATAACCCGACTGGCAGTCAGCTTTCCAAGGATGATCTGGAGGCGCTCGCCAAGATTGCTATTAAGCATGATTTAGTTGTCCTGTCTGACGAGATATATGCTGAACTTGTGTATGATGATGATTATACAAGCTTTGCCTCGATTGAAGGGATGATAGACCGGACGATTCTTATTTCCGGTTTCTCTAAAGGGTTTGCCATGACTGGCTGGCGTCTAGGATTTGTCTGTGCGAATGAGGAAATCAGCGCAGCCATGCTGAAGATTCATCAATACGCCATCATGTGTGCTCCAACCGCAGCACAGCACGCAGCCCTTGAAGCGCTCCGCTATGGCTTTGATTATGTGGAGGACATGCGAAGAAGCTATTTGCATAGACGGAATTATCTGGTTGAATCCTTCAATGAGATTGGGCTTACTTGTCATAAGCCTGGCGGAGCCTTCTATGCATTCCCATCCATTGAGAGTACGGGGATGACTTCAGAGGAGTTTGCCGAGAGGCTTTTGCTGGAGGAGAAGGTAGCGGTTGTGCCGGGTGATGTTTTTGGACTCGGCGGAGAGGGGCATATCCGCTGTTCATATGCAACATCCATGGATCAATTGCGTGAGGCGGTAACTCGTATCGAGCGCTTTATTAAGAAAACGACGTAACCATAAAGAATGGCCATGCGGTTCAAAATGAACCTCATGGCCGTTTTTTTCTTAATTATTCACTGGATCAGAGAGCATTTGAATCATGCGCAAAAAATCGGCTTCTTCGATATTTTGCGTATTTCTTAGGATGAGCTTTGCCTTTTTTTGCCCCATCTGTTGAATAAGGGTTTGTAATTCATCATCCATCTGACAGGGACCTGTTGACGAGGATATCTGTTCAATCAATTCAGAAGCTGGGCATTCAAGCGCGGATGACAGGTTTAAGATTACTTGAAGGTTGGGAATCAGTTCATTTGTTTCAATCTTCTCTAGCTTATGGGTGCCGATTCGGGAACGCATGGCCAGCTCCTCTTGACTGAGCCCCTTTTCCAGCCGGTGTGCACGTATGTTTTCACCGATTGACATATTCAATCCCTCCTAAGCTCTTTTCTTTTATTTTACCATTATTATGCAGGTAGAATGCTTGTTAATTGTTACAATAATCCGACTGAATAAAATAAAACTGCAAGAATTGCGATTGGGCAAAGATAGCGGACGGTGAAATACCAGGCTTTAAAAAATGAAACTGAAATCGCTGATCCTTTTTGCAGTTCGTTATAAATGGCTTTTCGATCCATGGCATATCCGACAAAGAGGGAAATGAATAAAGAGCCAAGTGGCAGTGCGAGATTTGATGTAATATAATCAGCTAAATCAAAGATTGTTTTCCCAAAAAGAGTGAAGTCACTCAATATTCCGAACGAAAGGGCACTAGGAATTCCGACAAGGAAGGTGACAAATCCAGCAATCCAGGTCGAGCGCTTTCGTCTTGAAGGGTTCTCACGTGAAATGACAGATACAGTGATCTCGAGAATAGAGAAAGCCGAAGTTAAAGTCGCGAACAGCAGCAGTATCATAAAAATGAAGAAGAAAACTCCCCCAAACGCCAATTCGTTAAAGACGGCAGGTAAGACGACAAAGACAAGCCCAGGACCAGAAGTAGGATCAAAGCCAAGAGCAAACACAGCTGGGAAAATTACAAGTCCAGCCAAGATTGAAATAATAATATTCAATCCTACAACCGATAGGGCAGAACGACTTAAATCCTCCGAATCATTCAAGTAGGAAGCATAGGTAACCATCACAGAGAGTCCAACACTTAAGGCAAAGAAGGCTTGACCCAAGGCTTCTAGCAAGGATTCAGTCGATAATTTCCCAAAATCGGGCTGAAGAAGGAACTTCACCCCCTCCATTGCTCCATCTAATGTAAGGGAGCGAATGGCAAGCATAAGGAACAACAAAAATAGGGCTGGCATCATGACCTTGCTCGCCCGTTCAATCCCTTTATGAATCCCGCCTTGGACGACAAGGATGGTTAAAATCATGAAGATGATTTGAGCGACCAAGGATTCGATGGGGTTTTCGATGATTTGGGCAAATAGCTGTTCAAATTGTCCATTTGCTGTCACCATGCCAAACAGAGCCCTGCCTAAATAGGAGAGAATCCAGCCGCCGACAACACTGTAAAATGATAAGAGCAATAAGGAAGCAGCCACTCCGCCTATTCCAAGGAGCTTCCAGCCCCGCTTGGGGGAAATGGCCGTATAGGCACGGATGGCATCCTTTTTGGCATGCCGCCCGATGATAAACTCAGACATTAGGATTGGTGCACCAATTAATAGCGTAAAGACAATGAAGAGAATAAGAAAGGCGCCACCGCCATTTTCGCCAGCCATATAGGGGAATTTCCATATGGCCCCAAGACCGATGGCCGAACCGGCTGCCGCCAGAATGAATCCAATCCTGGATGACCATTGTTCATGTTTTTGCATAAGAACTACACCTCAATAATTTAAAATAGATCTTTAATTGTTTTATCCTAGCATGAAGTGTTCCTGTTTGGGAAAGATAAATGATTATTTGCCATGTTTAAAACAGTGAAAAAGGGGAATGAATCTTACAACTCGGGTGATTTTTGATATTGGCTAAATTTTATGATATAATTTTATATTGCGTATTATAACGAGGATTAAATACATTGTTGGGAGTGTTATTATGACTGCAAAATATGAAGCAGGACAAGTTTTGACAGGTAAAGTAACGGGAATTCAACCATACGGTGCTTTCGTATCATTGGATGAATCCACACAAGGACTTGTTCATATATCTGAAATTACTCATGGTTTCGTAAAGGATATCAATGACATCCTTAAAGTTGGGGATGAAGTAAACGTAAAGGTTTTATCAGTGGATGAAGGAGCAGGCAAAATTGCCCTATCTATTCGTGCAACTGAAGAGGCGCCGGCAGAAAAAACAGAAGGACGCAAGCCGAGGAAAAAAGCACCGCAGCAAACGATGAAGACACCTCCGGCAGAAACTCCACAAGGCTTCAATACGTTAAAGGACAAGCTTGAAGAGTGGATTGAACAATCTAAGCGTGAAGACTTAATCAAGAAGTAATGGAATGCGAAACAGTCCAAGGGTACAAACCCAGGACTGTTTTTTTTGCCTTTAAAAAGCAATTCAATAATCAAACAGTATTAAAAAACATTAGGAATATAGAGTGGAATGGGAGATAATAACATTGTAGGCTGAATATTTATTATATTTAGAATTGGTCAATTCATTAAACGTGAAAGAATGAACATAAAGGCGTATGATGAAATAGAGTACTGTTATGATTGGAGGATTTTGCAATGAAAACATCTGAATCCAGTAAGTTGATTGAACAAACAGAAAAGTATGGAGCTCGGAATTATAATCCTTTGCCAATCGTTGTTTCAGAAGCGGAGGGCGTTTGGATCCATGATCCTGAAGGAAACCGCTATATGGATATGCTGAGTGCCTATTCGGCTGTCAATCAAGGACATAGACATCCCAGGATCATCCAAGCACTCAAGGATCAGGCTGACCGTGTTACATTGACATCCCGTGCTTTTCATAATGACCAGCTCGGGCCCTGGTATGAAAAGATATGCCAAATCACAGGGAAAGAAAAAGCTCTGCCAATGAACACGGGGGCAGAAGCAGTAGAGACTGCCTTTAAGGCAGCCAGGAGATGGGCATACGATGTGAAAGGGGTGGAGGCTGGCAAGGCAGAAGTGATTGCCTGTACAGGCAATTTTCACGGAAGAACAATGCTAGCAGTTTCTTTATCCTCTGAAGAAGAGTATAAACGCGGATTTGGGCCAATGCTGCCTGGAATTAAGCTAATCCCGTTTGGTGATATTAAAGCACTTGAGGAGGCTATCACACCGAATACGGCCGCTTTCCTGTTTGAGCCAATTCAAGGGGAGGCCGGTATTAATATTCCTCCTGATGGATTTATGAAAGAAGCTTATGAGCTTTGCAAAAAAAATAATGTTTTGTATATCGCAGATGAAATTCAGGTTGGGTTAGGACGAACAGGCAAGATGTTTGCCTGTGAATGGGAAAATGTCGTTCCGGATATCTACATATTAGGGAAGGCTCTTGGGGGAGGCGTGTTCCCAATTTCCTGTATTGCAGCCAACCATGATATCTTGGATGTCTTTAATCCGGGTTCACACGGCTCAACCTTCGGAGGAAATCCGCTCGCTTGCGCTGTTTCATGTGAGGCGCTTGATGTTATTGTCGATGAACGTCTTGCTGACCGCTCGCTCCAGCTTGGTGATTATTTCAGAGAGGAGCTCGGGAAGATAGTTAATCCAATCATTAAGGAGGTCCGCGGCAAAGGATTATTTATCGGAATGGAATTACATGGTGAAGCTCGTCCTTACTGCGAAAGATTGCAAAAGGAAGGATTATTATGTAAGGAAACACATGACACCGTGATTCGATTTGCTCCGCCGCTCATCATTTCAAAGGAAGATCTTGATTGGGCCATCGACAAAATCAAACATGTCTTTTCTTCATGAATTAAACAATGAAGAAGCCCATCCACCAAGAGAGGATGGGCTTCTGCTACTTACTTTATTTAGGACACACGCTGTGTGCTGACTTCTTCACTCGGTTTAAAGAGGAGGCCGAGATTAATCAGTCCGGCAATTCCAACGAGGGCATAAATAACGCGGGCAAATCCGCCAGCTTGGCTTCCGCCGCCAAATACGGTTGCCACTAAATCAAATTGGAAAAATCCAATTAGTCCCCAGTTGATTGCACCAATGATGGTTAATAATAGTGCAGTACGTTGAATCCAACTCATTTCAATTCCTCCTTGAAGGTGAATCTTACATATATAGAATGGATTATCTTATTGAAACTTATGCATGTTTTATGTTTCTTTCAATTGAAAAAGAGGAATTGATACAATAAATATCAAGATTGCTCAAATTTGTTTTGGGCTGTCCATACAAAAGGAGTGTCATCATGCAAAATTTTGCTTATTATAATCCAACCAAGCTTGTTTTTGGAAAAGACACAGTTGAACAATTAGCCGACCTGATTCCGGCGAAGGTGGAGCGGATTCTCTTGGTTTATGGCGGGGGAAGCATTAAGAAGAACGGTTTATATGACCGTGTCCTCGCCCAGGTTGAAAAGAGGGGTCTCCATTATCACGAATTACAAGGCGTTGAACCGAATCCTCGACTTAGTACGGTTCAAAAGGGTGTAGAAATTTGCCGAAGTGAAGGAATTGAATTTATCCTTGCCATTGGGGGAGGAAGTGTTATTGACTGTACAAAGGCAATAGCGGCAGGAGCTCTATATGATGGAGATGCCTGGGATTTGATTACGAAGAAGGCTCCTGTGGAAGCAGCTCTTCCGTTTGGGACAATATTGACGATTGCAGCGACTGGTTCAGAGATGAATGCTGGCAGTGTCATTACCAATTGGGAGACGAAGGAAAAGTATGGCTGGGGTTCTGCCTATACATATCCTCAATTCTCTATCCTTGATCCTGTTAACACATTTACTGTACCTAAGAATCAGACGATATACGGGATTGTGGATATGATGTCTCATGTGCTTGAAACGTATTTCAATCATAATGAGAACACTCCTCTGCAAGATAAGATGTGTGAATCGGTTCTAAAGACAGTCATGGAAACCGCTCCAAAACTGCTACAGGATTTAGAGAATTATGAATTGAGGGAGACCATTTTGTACTGCGGCACCGTTGCACTAAATGGTACCTTGAGTGTGGGAATCCGCGGCGATTGGGCCACCCATAATATTGAACATGCCGTTTCAGCCGTATATGACATTCCGCATGCGGGAGGGCTTGCGATTATCTTCCCGAACTGGATGGAGCATTGCATGAATGAGAATCTTCAAAAATTTGTCCGCTTAGGGGTAGAAGTATTTGATGTAGATCCTGCAGGCAAAACGGATGAGGAGATTGCCAAGGATTGTATTCGCAATATCCGCTATTTCTGGACAAGCCTTGGGGCACCATCCCGCTTGGCTGATTATGATATAGATGATCGTAATCTTGACTTGATGGCCGATAAAGCCATGGCAAATGGCGAATTCGGCAATTTCAAGAAATTGAAGAAAGAGGATGTCTTAGCAATCTTACGTGCATCTCTCTAATAGTGGAGGGATTATCCAAATGGAGGGGGAACGGCTTGAAAAAGCTGTTTTCTCTCCTTTAAAGCTGTTATCTCCTCTTTTTGTTCCATCCCTAACTTGATTATCAGAAATGGATTCTGTAAAGTGTTTTATGAGTAAACTAAATGGAGGCCTAGCAATGACTCATATTAAATTTGATTATTCCAAGGCATTATCTTTTTTCCAAGAGCATGAAGTGACGTATTTGAAAGATACTGTGAAACAATTGCACCATACAATCCACGAGAAGACAGGTGCCGGCAGTGACTATCTCGGTTGGCTTTCCTTGCCTTCAGATTATGATAAGGAAGAATTCTCCCGTATCAAGAAATCTGCTGAGAAAATCAAAAATGATTCTGACATCCTTTTGGTTATCGGTATTGGCGGTTCTTATCTTGGTGCAAGAGCAGCTATCGAGATGCTTCAGCACAGTTTCTATAACTTACTTCCAAAAGAAAAGCGCAATGCCCCGCAAATCATATTTGCAGGGAACAACATCAGTTCTACATATATGAGAGATATTATGGATTTATTGGAAGGTAAAGATTTCTCCATCAATGTCATCTCTAAATCCGGTACAACAACTGAGCCGGCGATTGCCTTCCGTATTTTCCGTAAAGTACTAGAAGAAAAGTACGGAAAAGAAGAGGCGAAAAAGCGGATTTATGCGACTACAGATAAAGCACGCGGCGCATTGAAAACCGTGGCAGATGAAGAAGGGTTTGAAACATTCGTCATCCCTGATGATGTAGGCGGCAGATACTCTGTCTTAACGGCAGTTGGTTTGCTTCCGATTGCAGCCAGCGGTGCTGATATTGATGCCATCATGAAGGGGGCGCAGCAGGCGGAGAAAGACTATTCTGAATCTGAGCTTGAGAACAATGAGGCATATCAATATGCAGCTGTTCGTAACCTTCTCTATCGCAAAGGCAAAACAATTGAAATGCTCATTAACTATGAGCCATCCCTTCAATACTTTTCCGAGTGGTGGAAGCAGTTATTCGGTGAAAGTGAAGGGAAAGACCAAAAAGGGGTTTATCCATCATCAGCGAACTTCTCAACAGACCTTCACTCTTTAGGCCAATATGTGCAAGAAGGGCGTCGTGACATCTTCGAGACGGTTATTAAGGTGGAATCTCCACGTCATGAATTGATTCTTGAAGAAGCAGATAATGACCTGGATAATCTGAATTATTTGGCGGGCCAGACTGTTGATTTCGTCAATAATAAAGCATTTGAGGGCACATTGCTTGCTCATACAGATGGCGGAGTGCCGAACCTGGTGGTCAGTATTCCAGCCTTGGATGAATACACATTCGGCTATTTAGTTTATTTCTTCGAAAAAGCATGCGCCATGAGCTGCTACTTAATGGGCGTAAATCCATTTGACCAGCCAGGTGTAGAAGCTTACAAAGTAAATATGTTCGCATTATTGGGCAAAAAAGGCTTTGAAGAGAAAAAAGCAGAGCTCGAAAAACGACTGGAAAAATAAATCGTAAGACATATCATAGGGATGGAATAAACATGCATGTAAGCATTTTATTCTATCCCTATTTATTTTGCTAAAAAACTGCATAGTGCCATTATGATAGGAAGCGGCTGCATTTTTAGACATCGACATAGTTTTACCATACATACCTACAGGCCAGGTGGAGGACGATATGGATACAGTAAATATCCAGGGGGGCTACATATGATTATTCTTCCATCAAGATTGAAAAATACCGTTGTTGCCTATTTGCACGCTCGCAGCCAGCTTAGCTCACGGGGATATATCGTCGGCGGAAATTGGGATTATGAGATGGGCTATTTCGATTATCTGCTTGATGACTCAACAAGAACCAATTATTTGCGTATTCCTTTCTATGCATGCAAAGGATCGATTGAGGACAAGAATGGGATTATCAGGATGGGGAATCCATATCTTCTATCGGTTTATGACAGGATGGGGCTGGCATGCTCAAGGGTAGATGAGGATGAGCGTGGGATACCGGCAAGCTATATCAATAGAGGGATGGAGCTGCTTGAGCAAGCGGAAGAAGCCCTCTTAGGAAGCTAAGGGACTTCAATCTGATTGGTAATCACGTCAATGAACGCCATGCCGACCAAATCATTTGTTTTGATTATAGCTGATGCACCTGCTCGCAATGCGTTCTGCACATGTGAAGGTGTTAAGATTTCACTAATACAATAAGCAGATTGATAAACCCCCTTAACGGCTAATAAAGATGTGATGACAGTCATATCCGAATCCTTCTCTGTTTTAGAAGGGTCTGCAGTGATGACGACAAGCCTGGATTTAGTTACATTGGCTTGTATCCAGATTTCCTCCCTTGTGCTGTCACCGCGGATAAAAAAGAGATCAGAATGAGGGAGGGGATGCTCCTTAAGAGTTGCATCCACAAGGACAATCGGGATGTGTGGATATGCTTCTAACGAATGGATGATTTTTTTTGACCGTTCATTATATCCGATTAAAATGATATGACCGTCTCCTTTATAGGCTTCTGTTCCAAGTGTAAGGCTTGTTTGTGTACGTATCATATAAGAAGCCATGGAGGTGAAGTAATAGGCGACAAAACCTCCTCCTAACAAGATGGCGAAGAAGGCGACTGCCCTCCCAAAAGTGCTCGTGGGTACAATGTCTCCATACCCAACTGTTGCCATCGTTTGAATCGCCCACCAAACTCCTTCTCCGATTGTGTGGAATGTGCCAGGCTCTATGAGATGAATCAGGCAGCCAAAGACAAAAACTAATAGGAGAACAACAATGATAAGCCTTATCAAAATGTGAAGCCTATTAAATAGATAATGAATCGTCCCCAACGCCGTCATCTCCTTTTGGGTATGCCTGGTTTTAATATAAGATACCATTACTGATAATATGAACTTTTACTTTCGGAACGACCTTAATATCTTTAAAATCCTTATCCCAATCATAGCCTTTAAATTTCTCTGGATTTTGAACCTGCATAATATGGCCGAGACCTAAAGCATCGCTATTGCTTTCATTCAGTGTTTTTGTGACTTCCTCGGCCATATTAGTCATCTTTTTAGATAAGAATGCAGCCAATTTATCCACATCTCTTTTGTTTAGAATCCCTTTTGTATATTCCGAGATAAATACATTTAATTTCAAATCAATGGTATAAATCGGTTTCCCTGAATCCCATTTTAGCCTGATTTTAGATTTGGATTTATTTGTAATAATGGTTATTTTTTTATTAAGTGTATTTTTAGCCCCCTTATCAACTACTGAAAATTGTGCAGTTTTGCCGCCTTTATTCTTCATAAGCAGCAAGAGGGATGCCTTCTCTCCTATTAAGGACTTCCCAGTAAATTTACGTTTGTTAAACAGAGCGATTCCTTTAAGTTTCAAGTCTCCCTTTTGTACCTGTTCAAGGAGAGGAAGAGTGATATCTTGGCCTGGATCAAACATTGTGGAAAGCAGGTTACCTACTGTAGGTTTAGGAATAAGAGATTCTTTTTCACCGCTAAGGAGCAATTCATTGATTGCATCGGTGATTAAGTTTCCTTGGATGTATCCATTCTTAAGGAAATCAACAGATTTTCCTTTTGTAATGATGACCTTCGTATTGATATTGCTGCGTGCTTCGCGGAAATATAAATCAAAGAGCGGATAAATATCTTTCTTAGCTAATTCTTCCCCGATTAAAATCACTCTAAGCTTACCCATAGAGTAAGTGCCAGGTGTTATTTCGTTCAAAGCAGCTCGCACATCAAGAGGAGTTACACCAGTTACCTCATAGGAATTATTAAAAGGTTCTGTCTGACCGCCGCCAGTGGGCTTTAGTGTACGTACAGTAGATAAGGATTTTAGTTTATCTCCATGAGCATCATAGCCTATACTGAAGGCGAGGCTTTGTTGTTTAAGGAAACTCTGATCCCAGCAGCCAGCCGTTGGTATAAGGAGAGAAAAGAGACATAGGATTTTTACTAGCTTCATGACTTTCACCTACTAATGTTTTTTTTCCTAATCACAGCAAGGATCAGCAGTATGGGAGTTACGCCAAACATAGCTATACAATTATAAGGGAGCATAAGGCTCCTGCCCTCGTGAAGTGAGTAAATGGATAATTTAGATTGT
This sequence comes from Pradoshia eiseniae, assembly GCF_002946355.1. NCBI lineage: Bacteria > Bacillati > Bacillota > Bacilli > Caryophanales > Bacillaceae > Pradoshia > Pradoshia eiseniae. Next base: position 41,484 of record NZ_PKOZ01000005.1, on the reverse strand, counting down.
GTAGCAAGGCAACCCAGAAAGACAAAAATAAAAAGAGATAATAATATCATTTTATTTTTCTTTTGAATAACCTGCGTTAGACCGGTAAACGCCAAGTGCATATATATGACGAAAGCAGATAGAGATGGGATTAACCATACACTAATCATAAAAATATCTAGCCGTTCAAAAAAGCTAAAAATCGTAACCGTTTTTAAGAGATATAATACGGGCATAATGACTATGTCTAAAGCATGTGTCCCTAATAGCGCTAAACAGGCTGATACGATAAATAGATAAATAAAAGAAATCGTTAATAGGGAATAAAACACGGCCTTCCCTTTTGCCTTGATAGTGCCACTTGTCTTAGGCAAATAGATTAATATGCAATTAACACCACTGTAGATAGGTGCAATGTGAATAGCTCCTTTGAATATTTTTGCTAGTGGAACTTGTCCGACTGGCAGCAGGTATGAAAATTTCATATCCGGTATTGCAAAACAAATGGCGAAGATAAGCATAATAGTGATAAAAATAGCAATGCTGTTATATCTAGCGAATGCATCCAATTGTGCCATTGCCAGATATAAGGCGGGAATCAACAGAATTAAGTAGATAACTGGTTTCGGTGTTAAGGGCAAGATCCATTCCATTGTTAAGAAGCATCCATAAAGGCAAACGTATACAGCAATGAAGAGATAATAAAGGGACAATAATGTATTGAATATTTTACCAATAACTTTGCCCATTACGATTTCCGCAATAGCAAATAAATCCTTCTCCGGAAACCGCTTATGCAGGGCTATAATGAGAAAGCACATTAATTGAAATGAAATTAATAGAATAATCACTGATATCCAAGCGTTATTTCTTCCATATAGATTCGCGATATAAGGAAGAGAAAACATCATTATGCCCGTTATTGAAAGAATGATTATACAGTAAAGCTGAAATGGTGATATAGGTTTATCTTTAACTTGCATGGTAATCATCATCCCTCCTTCTTATTCGGCAGACTCAATTTCAAGGCTGACTTCATTGAACGAAAGAATCTATAAGGCAGCAAAGACGTCAAATACGGCTGGCCCATGGATTTTAATGTGCAAAGATGAATGATAATTAAGGTTATTCCTAGTGTTAAGCCCATGAGACCCAAAATATAGGATAAAACCATGAGTGGAAAGCTGAATATCCTGATAATGAGAGTCATTTCATGATTAGGAATGACAAAGGAAGAAATGGCTGTTAAGGCAATAACTATCAGCATTGTACTCGAAATAAGATTAGCCTGAACAATGGTCGTCCCAATCACTAAAGCCCCGACAACCCCAATGGTAGGAGAAATGGATTGGGGGAGCCTGATTGCGGCTTCCTTTAATAACTCCAGTATTATTTGCATAATCAATGCCTCAATTAACGGGTTAAATGGGATGATTTGCAGGGCCCCCTTAACGTTAGCCACTAGCGCATCCGGAATGATTTCGAAATTAAAGGATACGACGGCAATATAAAAAGGCGGCAGTACAATGGTCAAAAATAGAGCGAGAAACCGTAATGCTTGATCAGTATAGGAAATATATATCGGACTTTGGATATCCTCGGGAGCACGATAAAAGGCAAAAAAGGTTGTCGGTAAAATGTAAACTGTGCTGCTCCCATCTACCATTACAACAACTGCGCCATTAGAGAGATGTTCTGCTACACGGTTAGGACGTTCTGTACTCAGATATTGCGGGAAAGGTGAATACTTATTGTCCTGAAGATGATCTTGGAGTTTACCTCCAGTGATAGCCCCGTCAACACGGAAGGATTTTAATCGTTCTTTCACTTTCTCGATAACGAGTGGATCCGCCTTATTGCCCAGGTAGCCAATCCCCATTCTGATAGGCAATTCTTCTCCAATAATAATATCCTTCATGATAAACTGTTCCGTACGAAGGTATGTTCTCATTAGGCTGAGATTACTTTCATAGTTTTCAATAAATCCTTCATGAGAACCTCTAATCGATTGCTCAGAGGTAGACTCTCCTACGCTTCGATGAGCAAAATTAGAGGCATTGGCCGCGTATGCAGCGGAATCTCCTTCTTGAAATAAAATGAAATGACCAGTCGTTAAATTTTGAGTGATATCTTTCCAGCAATCTAACGGTTTAATGTCAGGAACAGGCAAATCTTGTGGATGTAAATGATCCTTAAACAATAGTGGCTTAATGATAAAATTCTCAAGTATTGTCACATCGCAAATCGTTTTGATATATACGAGACAGTAAGTTTTATCAAATGCCGAAAACTTGCGTACAACCAAATCGGTTGCGCCTGAGAATGCTTGGGTTAGATAGGCTGTATTTTCGTCAATTTTTTCAGATGGATTTTTTGTTAAATCTTGAGTAGGTTCCTGTTTCTTGTTCCATTTGGAAAAGTTCATTTTAAATCACCACTTATCGCCATTAATGGGGATTAGTATGTGCTGCATAATGAAAAATATACAAGAAGAAACGGGGCAGCCATCATGGTGGCTGCCCCGTTTCTTAAGTCCTTATTTCGTGTTGGGATATTCAATTTGCTTGCGCCATTTCTTTCTCTCCTGCTTGTCCATATACCAAATGGCAATATAGCGGATGGACAGGAAAACAGAAATGGCTACCCCTGAAACGATGACAAAGAGGGCGATGTATTCGTAAAAGCTCAAAGAGCCAAATGCGCTTGTCCAATTGATATCTTTGTCTAAATTCTCGACCATCAGGTTCATGCCGAATATACCTGTGATGACGGAATAGAGGGTGAGAATCTGCAGTAAGGAGCTGCTCTGCTTAGAAGTAAAGTTATCCTGGTATTGGTAGAGGCTTTCAAGCGTGTTGCGTGTATCCTCATAAAGCAGCTCGACCCGAAAACGATCCCGCAGCTTAACGAAAATGTCTCTTCCCTCTGACTGGGTTGCCAATTCAAAGAAAAAGTAGTTGGAGGAGAAGGCATTGATGGCATGGATCAGTTTCTCGACTTTTTTTGTATCCTGTTCAATCCGAATTTCTGAATAATTGTTCTCAAGCTTCAGCAAAACAATCTTATGGAAGAGTGTTAGGATTAATCCATAATAAAACTCTCCATAAAAGCTATTGGCGATTCTTGTGAGTTCAGTCCCTGTCTGCTTTGTTAAAATAAAAAAACCGCTCGATTCAGGCAGGATATACGTATATGGTGCCCATCGTGTATAGGCCTTCTCCTGGATGAAGCTGTGGACAAATTCTTTATTATGTGTACTTATATAAGGCTTATCCTGGAAGAAACCGTCAAGATTGCCAAGGCGGTACACATCCTCTTCTGTAATATCATCATCAAGGCTGATTAGAGCCTGAACATATAGGCGGTTATCCTCAAAGAAAGGGAAGGATTCAAAATAGGCGCTCTTCTCTGATTTATAGCTCATATATTCTTTGATATCTGGGATGACACATTCAAATATATATTCCTGAACATGTTCAAAGGACTGACCATTGCATAAAACACTTGTGATTGAATTCTTTTCTTCCATTATCCTGAATTTTGCCCCGAAGTCGAGGATCTCTGAATAGGTCAGCTCACTTTCATTTAAGAGGTCTAGTCGCACATTTAATAGACCAATCTGATAGGGGCAAATAAAGATATCAACGGAATGAATCACAAATTCTGCGGAATAAGATGGAGCTTTAAAGGTGCTTTTCATCCCCAGTGCTTTTGTATACCGCTGAAATCCTTTCCCGTCTTCTTTCTTTGGGAACAAGATACGATTCGTAAAGGGCAGGTAATAATTCTCTAAATCCTCATGGTCAATTTCATATTTTCCATAATAGTCATCTTCTTTCTCAAGCTTATCAAGCCTGAACCATTCATAGCCATTTTCTTTTAGCTTGTTTGCTGTATCATCCTCTTTTCCTTCCAAAAGTGAGAATGGGAACAAGAATTGGAAGATGGCATGGCTTACCTTCTTCTCCTTTAATTCAATCTCTTCCATTTATAATCTACCCCTTTATAATGAGTAACCATTATTTACTACCCGATAAATAATGAAGGTTAACCAAAAGAATGAAATATTACATTAAATGAAATATTTCACCTGTTTAAAGAGATAAAAGGCTGCCGTGAAACCGGCAGCCTAAACTATTAAAATGAACTATAGGATTCATCACGTGCGTCAGAGGTTAACGGTGTCCCATAACCATAACCTGGTGAGGAAAATGGTCCGCCAAATTGGCTGGCATACTGTCCGCTCCAGCCTCCGAGCGGCAAACCATAAAAGTTTCCGTATCCGCCGCTATATGGGGAAGCAGAACCATGCTGCGGAAATTGATGATAGGGTTGAGGGTGCTGCATGGGCGGGAACATGCCTGGATAGCCTCCGCCATGCCCACCATAACCACCATAACCGCCATAACCACCGTGGCCTCCGAAGTATTGTGGGCTTCCATACCCGAAAGAACCTTGCTGCTGTCCATATCCATGCGGATAATTTCCATACTGCTGTTGTTGTGTTGGCATACCATTAGGCATTTACTATTCCACTCCTTATATTTCTCAGTCATGTGCAGTATATGCCTATCAGTAAATAAAGAGCTTAGCCAAAAGGAAGTTGGGCGCCAATGATTACTTCAGGACTTGCCCTTAAGGAAAAAAAGTCCCTTCTGCCTGGAAAATGGCGAGAAGGGACTCTTTTCATATTACTGACCTGGCTTGTAATTGAAATATGCATCATAAACCTTTTGAGCAATCTTTAAGTTCAGTTGATTACCGACTGATTGATAGGCCCATGGAACAACAACGCTAATAGCTATTTCAGGGTCATCATAAGGAGCATAGGAGACAAAGGTCAGATTCCAGGTATCTGGCTGTACCGTTCCGGGAACCCAATTGGGACCGTCATAAAAGGCTTGTGCTGTCCCTGTTTTCCCTGCGGGGTTATATGGTCTGTCATCGAAGAAGCTCGCTGCCGTACCGCCTGTGTCTTGGGTTACTTGACGGAAGCCTTCCTGCACCCGATCAATCCAGCTGTCCTTCATCGATAATTTATTCAGTATCTTCGGCTCTACATCCTTAAAGACTGGGCCGATTTCCCCTTTTTTCAATACTGGTTCATGCATTTTCTTCACGATATGAGGTTCCATCCGATGACCGTCATTGGCAATGGTGGAGACATATTGGGCCAGCTGCAGAGGTGTGTATGTGTCATATTGTCCAATGGAAAAGTCCATCAGCTTTCCGGCAATTCTCTCAGAACCCTTATAGCCAATTTGCTCACCAGGAAGGTCAATCCCGGTCCGCTTCCCAAGACCGAATTCACTATAGCGATTGCGCATGATATCGAAAGACTCATCGGTCACATTCATCGTTTGGCCGGCACGTGTATATTGAGCGCCTCCGATAGCCAGGGCTGTCTTGAACATATAGACGTTTGATGAACGTTTAAGAGCGGTTAGGTCATTGAGGTAACCCATAATTGTATAAGATTTCTTAATAGGTGTTCCTTTAATCTGTACGGGTGCATCAAGCTGAACTGTGCCAGGAGAGATAACCCCTTCTTGATACCCGGTTAAGATGGTGGCCCCTTTAACGGAAGATCCCATCGCATAGGCGGTCGTATAAGTCCCTTGGGCAAAGTCGCTCATCACGTAGTTGCGCTTTTCTTCATCATAGTAATAGCGCTTTCCAGCCAAGGAAAGAATCTCTCCTGTTTTCGGGTCCATCGCGACAACGAAAGCTCGGTCCAAGTATTTTGTATTCCCAGACCCTTTATTAGCTTTCAGCTCATTCTCGATGATCGTTTCTACTTTCTTCTGGAATTCGATGTCAATGGTTAGGGCAAGGTCCTTGCCGCGCTGGCCCTCAGTCAAGCTCTCAGTGCCGATAACATTCCCGTCTTTATCAAGCGTCGTTTTAAATTTCCCCTTTTGCCCGTGCAGGATATCCTCATAATAGAGTTCTAGATTGGATAAGCCTATTCGTTCATTCAGACTATAGCCTCTTGAAGTATAGTAATCTACCTTTTCCTTTGGGAGACCAGTATCCGCTGAAGAAGTCCGTCCCAGGATAGATTTGAGCGTGGAGTCATAAGGATATTTCCGATTCCAGTCGACATAGGTGTCAACTCCCGGCAATTCGTCCAGATTCTCGCTGACAAGAGCCATTTCTTTATCCGTCACCCCTTCGTTTTTGACCATCTCAGGGGTTAAGTATGTGCCGCTATTGAACTTGCGGAAGATGGCGAGTGTCTTTAAGTCTTGTTTGGACAAGGAGGCGAGCTCTTTTTTGGTTATTCGCTCAAGCTGCAATTTATATAAGTCGCTGCTCTGCAGCTTGCCGTCACTTTCTTTCTGATATTCCGCTTTTGTGATCTTTGCCTTGGCTTCCTCCGGGTGAAGAATAATCCAAAAGTCTTTCATATCCCTTTCCTTGATCTCTTCCATATCCTCATCACTGACAGAAATATACTCTGAGAGCTTTTCAGCAACCTCGACCATTTCTGTTGTTTTAACCGTCTTGCTTCGTGTATAGGTGATGGCATTAACCCCTTCATTATCGACGATTAAATTATAATTACGGTCATAAATAAGTCCGCGGGGGACTGGTTTATTAACGGTAATGTCTTCTGTTTTCTCCACTTCCTTTTTGTATGTGTCCCCATGAACGATTTGCAGAATTCCTAAGCGCAGAATCAAAGCTGTGAATAGAAGAAAGACCGCGAAGAGAAGAATATTTGTTCGAATGGCAAGAGAAGGCTTTCTCTTTTTCTTCTTCTTTGGATTATTCAATTCAATGCCCCCCTTTTATATAACTTTAAAAATTGTCATCACTTCCAGTTTAAGGGATAATGAGGGATAATACCACAAATGAACACCTAGGAAGTAAAATAGCTCTATAGAAAATGACACAAAAAAGAATGGAGCGGATGATATGACAAATTTATTCCCAGCCAAAATGTATATAGCAGGAGAATGGATTGATACAGAAGAAAAGATTGATGTCTTTAATCCAGCCACACAGGAATTGGTCGGCATGGTTCCAGATGGAGGGGAACAGGAAGCGCAAAGAGCGGTCGAGGCAGCCTATGAAGCTGGCAAAGCATGGGCTAAACGAACAGCCGCTGAACGTTCGGCCCTTTTACTTGAATGGGCTCGTTTGATCAATGAGCATACAGATGAACTGGCTGAAACATTGACGACCGAACAAGGAAAGCCCTTGGCAGAGGCGAAGGGGGAGATTGCTTACGCGAATAGCTTTATTACCTGGTTTGCGGAAGAAGGGAAACGGATATACGGAGAGACAATTCCAGCAACGCATCCTAATAAACGGATTTTCGTCCATAAGCAGCCTGTTGGAGTAGTTGCGGCAATCACACCTTGGAACTTTCCGGCGGCAATGATTACCCGAAAAGTCGGACCAGCCTTGGCTGCAGGCTGCACAGTGGTGCTTAAGCCTTCAGAGGAGACACCATTTACGGCCTTGAAGCTGGCAGAGCTGGCAGAGAGGGCAGGGATTCCCGCAGGTGTATTGAATGTTGTAACTGGGGACGCAAAGCGAATTACGGAGGTTTGGCAAAAGGATGAGCGTGTGCGCAAGCTTACCTTTACTGGTTCCACGGAAGTCGGAAAGCTTTTAATGAGGGGAGCCGCTGATACGGTTAAGAAAATCTCGCTTGAACTTGGCGGGCATGCACCGTTTATCGTCACCAATCATGCTGATATCGATAAGGCTGTTGAGGGAGCTATCGCGTCGAAGTTCCGAAATGCGGGGCAAACGTGTGTGTGCGCTAATCGAATCCTCGTGCAAGCAGGCATTTATAAGGAATTCACGAAACGATATGCGGAGAAGGCGAGCCGGCTGAAGATAGGCAATGGATTTGAGGAAGGGATGGAAATTGGTCCGCTCATTAATCAAGAAGCAATTGATAAAGCAATGGCTCATATTCGGGATGCAGAAGAAAAAGGCGCAGAAATAGTGATTGGCGGTGATACCCTGTCTAATCAAAAAGGTTATTATATTACACCGACCGTCATCTCTGGAGCAACAGATGATATGCTTTGTATGCAGGAAGAGACATTTGGTCCAATTGCGCCGATTGCCAGCTTTGATGAGGTGGAAGAAGCTGTTGAGAGAGCGAACAATACTCCATTTGGTCTCGCGGCTTATGTTTACTCAGATAAAATCAGTGAAGCAATTTATATTGCGGAGAACTTAGAATACGGCATTGTTGGGGTGAATGACGGTATGCCATCCGTAGCTCAGGCTCCGTTTGGCGGTTTTAAGCAAAGCGGGCTCGGGCGGGAAGGCAGCCATCACGGAATCGATGAATTCCTTGAGGTTAAATATATTTCCCTTGGATTAGAATAAGCGAAATGAAAAGGCTGCCTGAAAAAAATCGGCAGCCTTTTTTGTCTTATTTCCCTTTTTTCAAAACGATTTGCCATTCGGCATTTCCGATCTGTTCAAAATTAGTAACGGTATGGCCTTCTTTTGCCGCCCAGCGCGGGATGCTTTCCGTTGCTTGTGTGCAGTCGAAGTTGATGATTAATTCTTCGCCAGCCGTTAGTTCGGTCATGGCTGCTTTTGCCTCTTCTAATGGGAATGGGCAGACCATTCCGTTTGTTTCCAATACTTTTGCCATTTTATATTTCCTCCCTTTAAGTTAGGCTGCTGAGGTTGCGCCAGAGCTAGCTCTTTGTCTTCTTTGCTTGCGAATAATGGTGAAATAGGTTGCTGTCCATGTACCGAGCAGGAAGAAGATCACTGCAACCCATCCTTGCCATGTGAAAAGGGCAGTGTTGACTAACCCATTTCCGATTGTGCAGCCGCCGGCAAGCGATGCCCCGAAGCCCATCAATAGACCGCCTGAAGTGTTGTAGCCCAACGTTTTTTTATCAGGTAATCTCCATTTGAATTCCCCGCTGCCGCGAGCCGCGATATAAGAACCGATTCCAACGCCAAGAACAAGGAATACACCCCAGTTCAAAAGTGAAGTGTCTCCATTGATGGAGAAGGTGAGCAACTGTGCTGTTGGTGTTGTAATTCCAAGACCAGCCATTCGCCCTGTCGCTGCGCTTAGCGGCCATGCAAGGATGGCAATCAAACCAACAAGTGATGCTGTGACGAATGGATGCCAGCGTTTCTCAAATAAAATATGGGCAAGCCCAGTTTTCTTCGGCTTCATGCTGAAAGTCGGCAGTTTCGGTTTTCTCAAACTGCGAATGACAAGGACCGATATTAAAAGGCCAAATGCGATAACGAGCACCCATGGGGAAAGACCAAATGTCTCATGGATATATGTTTCGCTTGTTCTATAGGATAAAACATTGCCTCCGAAGGCGCTTAAGATACCGAATTTCGTCATGGCTGCACTAAGTGCATACATGAATAAGGCGACCCAGCTTCCAATCAAACCTTCACCTGCTCTATACCATGTACCAGTGGCACATCCGCCCGCAAGGACCATCCCGATTCCGAAGATAAAACCGCCGACAATTGTGCCAAGCCATGGGAATGCATCTGCTTGTATCGTAATAACGCCGCTTGCGGCAAGGGCATACACCCCTACAGCTTGAATGGCGATGACAATCATTGTTGCCAGAAACATATGGCCGTCTCGTGCTAGGAGAAGATCACGATAAGCGCCAACGACGCAAAATCGGCCTCTTTGCAATACAAAGCCAAGCAATAAACCGACAATCAGGCCAAAACTAATTATTTGTATCATGATGTCCCTCCATACTTTTTATGTGTTTTAGTTATAATATTATAAAACTGATAAGATTACTACGAATTAAATTCAAAATAATTCCAAATACCTAGATTGGTGTTTTCGATTGATATTGTCCCATTCCTTCTGGATGATCCCATATTATTATTCTAGATATCTATTGATTAATTTTTTTCATTTTTTACATTTCTTGCAGGTGATGATGGTTAAGTGGTTGATTTTGCTATTTTCCTTGTTTATAATGAAAGCGACTCAATAATGATAATCGTTATCAATCGCTAATTGAGAAATTACTTTTGTGGGGATGCCAAATGAGATTATGGGTTTTAGTAACAGCAACAGTTGTCCTCACCTTTATTTCGCTTTTTATAGGAGCCATAGATATTAAACCTACAGATCTGCTTGATTGGGAGTCTGATGAGACACAAATCTTCCTCATGAGCCGGCTGCCGAGGTTGATGGCTATTCTATTAGCTGGTGCGGGAATGGGGATTGCAGGCTTAATCATGCAAAGCTTAAGCCGAAATAAGTTTGTATCGCCGACAACGGCAGGTACGCTTGATGCAGCGAAATTAGGTGTCATTGTTTCAATGATTTTCATCCCAAGCATGTCTTATATGGGACAGATTTTATTCAGCTTTTCGTTTGCACTAATTGGAACGTATGTCTTCATGCAATTGCTTGAGAGAATTAAGTTCAAGGATGTTATTTTCGTTCCGCTCATCGGGATTATGTATGGAAATATCATTGGAGCCATCTCAACGTTCTTAGGCTATGAAGCGGATGTCCTTCAGAATGTTGATACATTTTTCTTGGGGAGCTTTACACTGATTGTCTCGGGACGCTATGAATTACTGTATGTAGCGGTGCCGGCTATCATCATTGCGTATATTTATGCGAATAAATTTACGGTGGCAGGCATGGGAGAGGACTTTGCGAAGAATTTAGGTTTAAGTTATCGCACGGTTTTAAATATCGGCCTTGTCCTAGTGGCGATTATTTCAACAACAGTTGTTTTAACAGTCGGTATGATTCCTTTCTTAGGCTTAATCGTACCTAATCTAGTTTCTTTATATCTGGGTGACAATTTACGTAAGACGATTCCTCATACGATTTTCATGGGTGCGGCGTTCTTGCTGGCTTGTGACATTATCAGCCGTTTAATTGTTCATCCATATGAAATTCCGGTCAATACAACAGTCGCAGTCATTGGCAGTGCGATCTTCTTAATAATGTTGTTTAGGGGGAAAGCATATGCAAAAAAATAGTACAAAGCTGATGGTGCTGGCTGTTATTGCTCTCGTGTGTATGGCGCTCTTTGCCTTTTATAATATTCAAGGCAGTTTCAGCTATGCCTTTCCAAGACGTGTGGAACGTCTCATTGCGATGGTGATTACCGGTACGGCAATCGCTTATGCAACCGTTATCTTCCAAACAGTCACCCATAACCGATTATTAACTCCTTCTGTTATGGGGGTTGATTCGATGTATGAGGTTGTCCAGACGGTCATTTACTTTACGGCAGGGTCGGCCTCGGTCTTTGTTGTAAGCCGTTACTTAAACTTTAGTTTATCGATTGTGGCGATGGTAATTTTCGCCTTGCTTCTATACCGTTTTCTATTCCGGGCAGATAAATATCCAATCTTTCTCCTGCTCCTGGCAGGGATGATTATAGGGACACTCCTTGGCAGTCTTGTGACATTCATGCAGGTCATTATTGATCCGGTAGAATACGAGAGTTTGCAAGCTCGCCTGTTTGCCAGCTTCATGAACGTGAAGACCGAACTGATCCTTATGTCTATCGTCATTTTAGGTGTGGCCTTCATTTACGGCTACCGTTTATTGAGGGACTTGGATGTCGTTTCCTTGGGTCGGGATAATGCCATTAATCTTGGTGTGAACTATGACAGAATCGTATTGAAGGTATTGATTTTATCTTCCATCCTTATTGCTACATCTACGGCTTTAGTCGGTCCTGTTACCTTCTTAGGGTTAATTGTAGCTAATCTGGCCTATCAGTACTTGGCCACCTATAAGCATTCCGTCTTAATAGCCGGGGCGAGCTTAATCAGCATTATCGCGCTAGTCGGCGGACAATTTCTTGTCCAGCATGTGTTTGAACTCAGCACAACCATAAGTGTCGTCATTAACTTTGTCGGTGGAATTTACTTTATTTACTTATTACTAAAGGAAAGTAGGAAAGCAGAATGATAGAAATTAAAGAGCTTTCTAAGAGCTTCGGAAAGAAACCGGTCGTTGAAAATGTGACATTGAAAATCCACCCAAGGACCATTACCTCATTTATTGGTCCAAATGGCGCAGGAAAATCAACCTTACTATCAATGGTGAGCCGTCTGTTGGATGCTGATACGGGTGAGGTGTTTCTAGACCAGGCAGATGTTAAGAAAATGAAGTCCGATACTTTTGCGAAGCGTGTGGCCATCCTGAAGCAGTCTAATCATTTGAATATTCGCTTGACCGTACGGGAACTGGTTTCTTTTGGACGTTATCCTTATTCCAAAGGGCGTTTGACGAAAGAAGATGAGACATTTGTTGACCAGGCACTGGAATATATGAATTTATCAGATATGCAGGATAAATTTCTTGATGAGCTGTCAGGAGGACAAAAGCAGCGTGCCTTTATCTCTATGGTTATTGCACAGGATACAGATTATATCCTGCTCGATGAACCTTTGAATAACCTTGATATGAAACACTCTGTTCAAATCATGAAGATTTTGCGCCAGCTGGTAGATGAGTTAGGAAAGACTGTTGTCATTGTTTTGCATGACATTAACTTTGCCTCTGTCTACTCGGATCGTATCGTAGCATTAAAGGATGGCCGTCTGATCAAGGACGGGCCAGCTCATGAGATTATTAACTCAGAAGCGCTGCGGGATGTCTATGATATGCATATCCCCGTACAGGAGCAAAATGGCTGCCGTATTTGTGTTTACTTTAATTCACATTAATATCTATTTACCCTGTAAACCCTTAATTAGACTGGACAGTAAAAAAAGGCCAAGAAAAGAGTTGACATTATTTAAAGATTCAGTTTAGAATGATAAATGTCGAATGACAATGATAATCATTTTCAATTAAAACACTGTTTAGGGGGAAACACGGAATGAAGAAGTGGAAGTTTTTAACGGCCTTAGCGGCATTAACCTTAGTGTTATCTGCTTGTAATACAGGCGAAGAGGCATCAGGAGGAGATTCCTCAGAGAAATCATCACAAACAGAGGGTTCAGAGTCTGACTCTCAATTCCCGATGACAGTATCTTCATTAACTGATTCACGTGAGGATGAAGAAAGCGGAAAAACAACGACATTTGAAGATGTCACTTTAGATAAAATGCCAGAGCGTATCGTAACGCTTGATTATGGTTTCCTAGATACGCTTGATGCTATGGGTGTTGAAGGAATCGTAGGTGTGGCTGCCGGCGGCGGTAAAGGAAATATGCCTGAACACTTGAAAGAGAAGTATGCAAATAATGATGATGTAGCTGATGTTGGTACATTGAAACAAATCGATTTTGAAGCGGTAGCGGCAGCTGAACCAGATGTCATTTTCATCTCCGGCCGTCAAACACCGTTCTATGAAGAGCTAAAAGAAATCACGCCAAACGTCGTTTTCATTGGCTCTGACAATGAGAATTACATAGAGGCTGTATACGAAACAGTCGATCTAGCTGCTAAAATCTTTGGCAAAGAAGATAAAGCGGAAGAACTAAAAGCGAGCTTGCAGGAAAAAGTGGATGCTGTGAAGGAAAAAGCAGCGGGTTATGAAAATGCACTAGTAGCGATGTATAATGATAAGAAAATCTCTGGTTTCGACAATGGAGAAGATTCCCGTTTCGCTTATGTGTATAATGACTTCGGATTTAAGCCGTCAACTACGGATATTGAAGCTTCTTCACACGGCTCTGATTTCTCCTATGAGTCAGTCCTTTCTGTAGACCCAGAAGTATTGCTCATTATCGACCGCACCGCTTCTGATGTAGAAACAATCAAAAAAGATATCGAAAATGACATCATTAAGAAAACACGTGCCTATAAAGAAGGGAAAATCGTTTACCTTGATGGTGTTAACTGGTACTTCTCCAGCAATGGTGTAACAACTGAGGCTGAAAAACTTGATGAAATCTTAAACGAGCTTAAATAATTTGAATCAATATGGAGCATGTCTCAAAGGGGCATGCTCTTTTTTAATAAAAGGCTCTGTTAAAGTTTAGTGTTGATATCTTAGCACCGTTGATTGAAGTGGAAGGTGGCTGACTCCTGCGGGATCAGCGGACAGGGGGAGACCCCACAGACGCTGAAAGCGTCGAGGAGGCTCCCCGACCGCCCCGCGGAAAGCAGCCACCTGTAACGAAAATTAACATTTATATTTAACAGAGCCTAATAAAAAGGGCAGGAGTGATAAAATATGTTCGTACAAATTCGTAAATGGGTCGTAACAGAAGGCAATTCAGATAAAATCCTGGAGCGTTTCAGGAAGAAGCCTGGACAAGGGCCATCCTTAATTGAACAGCGCGAAGGATTCATCGGTCGTGAGCTGTTGGTTAAGAAAGTAACGCGCGGTGAAGAAGAAGTCGTTATGATAATCCGCTGGGAGTCAGAGGAAGCATGGAAGGCTTGGGAGAAGAGCCCTGAGCATATCGCGGGCCATAAGGCGAAGATCAAGGAACATGGCGGGAAACCGCCGCAGCCAGACTATGTCATCAAGATGGAACATGGAAAATATTTAACTGTAGAATAAGAGAACAAACGCCCATCTGACAGGATGGGCGTTTGTTAGGTATCAAAATTGCAATACAGGTGTCGCTTCATCCATTACCTTAAACGTGTACCCTTTGTGCTTCAGGCGGCGGATAATCTCCGGGAGTGCATCAACTGCAGTCATATTCCCGTTAAAATCGTGAAGCAGGATATACAAATTCTCTTGGTCGTTCGCGGATTTCATAATTAATGAGGTGATTTTCTTTTCAGGAACGGGAGGATTGATTCCATCCTCTGCGTCGCAGTTCCAATCAAAATAGGTATATCCGCGTTTTTTCGCTTCCTCCTTGAGACTTGGCATCAAGTTAGTACCTGCATATTGTCGGTTAATATAATTGTTTGACCCTCCTGGAAAGCGAAGGATTTTTGGGGAAGTACCAACTTCCTTTTTTAGGAAGTTTTCCAATTGCTCAATATCTGCATAGAATGCTCCCTTAGACCGGTAAATGGATGAAAAATTATGCGAATAGGAATGAAGGCCAAGAGCATGACCGCGTTTAACCATCTTTTTGTATAAATAATGATGGGATTTCTCTTTAGTGGCGGTCACGAAAAAGGTTGCCTTCACATCATAGATATCAAGTATATCCAGGATTGGTTCAGTGCAATTGGATGGACCGTCATCAAAGCTTAAATAAGCTGTTTTGGCTAAAGCTTCACTTGGCAGAAGAAGCAAAGCCAATAGGCAGAGTACAATTGATTTTTTCATGCTGTTCTCCTAAGTCATCGGGCTTTTCGGTTAGTTTGGTTAAATGGAGCAAGATTATGCAGAAATGGCTGACAGTTAGGAGGAAAAAGTGGTTAAAATGTCGGATAAATATGTATAATATGATATAGCTATGGATGAAAGGTTTGATTGAATGTTAAAGATTGAAAGCTACACTGTAGAAAAATTAGAAGATCCATTTGGCATCTTATCTGGTGACAGATACGAATTTTTTCTAGAACTGGATGTTCCGGAGGATGACGAATTATATAGCGAGAACGGTGTCATGCTGCGCGTCATTTTCATGAAGGATGAGGAGAAGGAACAAATCAGCAAATATGAATTCATCGAAAATGACACGAAGAATGTGCTCGATTTTGAGCTCGAGGAAGATGAAGAGACAGCTGTATTGACTTTTTGCCGTGAGCATTATAATGAAGAAGAGGAAGATTCGGCTATTGAGAATTTAGACAATTGAGGATAAGATAGAAAGACAACCATATGATCCGTAATAGAGTGCCTTTGATACAAGGATAATAGGGAAACCGGTGCAAATCCGGTGCAGCCCCCGCTACTGTAAGCGCTGATAAGCTGATTCACATATGCCACTGGTTCAGGATTGAACATGGGAAGGCTGAATCATGCGAATGTTATATGCGTAAGCCAGGAGACCTGCTCTATACACATGAATTCTATTTTTCGGTGGGAAGAATAGGGCGACCTGATTCTGTGCGTCTATTATCGGAATGCCGCCTTAGCTTCGTATTGGAGCTAAGGCTTTTTATATGGCTGAACATCAAGTAGGAGGAGAAATGACTATGGTTAAGAAAAGATTTGCTGGTTTATTGGCCTTCATGACGGCCTTGTCCATCATTTTGGCTGGTTGTAATGGTACATCAGACGAGGGCAAAGAAAGCAAGAAATCAGAAACGAGCGCAGAAAGCGCCTTTCCGGTAACAGTAAAGGATGACACAGGAGAAGAGATTACAATAGATGATAAGCCAGAACGTATTGTTTCCTTGCTTCCAAGCAATACGGAGACAGCTTACGCATTAGGGCTTGAGGATCAAATTGTCGGGGTATCTGATTATGATAATTATCCTGAGTCGGTTTCTGAGAAAACAAAGCTAGGCGGAATTGAGATTAATGTAGAGAAACTACTGGAGCTAAATCCTGATCTTGCCTTGTTTTCAGCCTCTCAAGGGAGGAATGATAAAGACACCGTTAAGCAGCTTCAGTCTGCAGGGATTGATGTCGTTGTAGTGCCAGACGCTAATTCTATTGAGGGTGCCTATGAGATTATTAAATTAATCGCAATGACAACCGGGAAGGAAGCGGAAGCAGAAGAAATTATTGATGGCATGAAGAAAGAGATAGCCGCCATTAAAGAGAAAGCGGCTGATGTGAAAGAGATGAAGAAGGTGTGGATTGAAGTATCGGCTTCTCCGGATTTATACACAACTGGAAGCGGAACGTTCATGGATGAGATGCTTAAAATCATCGGAGCGGAAAACCTTGCTGCAGACCAAGAAGGCTGGGTGACCATGAGTGAGGAAACGGTTATTGAGCGGAATCCTGATGTTATTTTGACGACTTATGGCTACTATACCGATAACCCAGAAGAGCTAATTTATTCAAGAAGCGGATGGACGGAACTAAATGCAGTCAAGAATAAAGAGATTTATGATGTAAATAGTGATACGGTTACTAGGCCGGGACCTCGCTTGATAGAAGGGCTTAAGGAAGTCGCAAAGGCGGTTTATCCAGACGTTTATAAATAAGAAGAAAGAGTTGGATGGCTTTCAATATAGAAAGCAGCCAGCTCTTTTTTTGTCGAAAATTATTATTTAAATTTTCAGTTAATTTTGTTGAACATTTCCAAATGCTGGGTTAAGATAGTACCAATACGTACTCGTACTCACCTGACAGAAATGGAATGATGACCATGTTACGAATGAAGGAACTGCCAAAAGAGGCTAAGGACAAGATATTTTTCTCAGCATTAAAGCTCTTTGCCGCAAAAGGATTTAAGAACACATCTGTTTTGGAGATTGTTGAATCTGCCCATGTATCCAAAACTACCTTCTATCAGCAATTTTCCAGTAAGGAAGCATTGGTGGTGGCGCTTTGCAAGGATTTAATCGATGAAATAGCCCTTGAAATCAAGAAGGCGGCCATGCAGGAATTGAGAGTTGGTTATAAAGCATATGCAGGTATTTTACGTTATTTGGAGATTTGTTTCACCAATCCTTCGGTAGCGCATTTTATCTTACTAGAGTCTGTCGGCATTTCAGATGAGGTGGAAATCGTCAGGCGTGAAGCCATGCAGAACTTTGCAGATCTGATTTTCATATTGGCCCATCAGGAATTTCCGGAGCAGGTGAGAGAGGAGGAGATACACATTATCTCTCAAGCAATGGTTGGTGCAATTAACGAGGTGGTGGTTCGTAATGTGAAAGAGGAGAATCGAGACCTTGATATGGAGGAGCTGGCCAGATTACTGAACAGACTAGTCATAGGCGCATTCGTCAATCTGTCGAACAATCATTTAACGTAAGGAGGGATTCGGCTTGGTTTCATTTAAACCGAGTGATGATGAAGCCGCTTTTATTCATGTGGCGAAGGATTTTGCGTTTGAATTTATTCGTCCGGCTGCAAGGGAAACAGAGAAGAATCGCAAGGTCAGTCAGGGGATGGTCAAGAAGCTTAAAGAGATTGGAATGGATACTCTCGAGCTGCCCGAAAGCTTTGGGGGAATGGAGCTTCCCATTCTATCACAGGTTCAGATTCTTGAGGAGTTAGCCTCTGGAGACCTTGCTACAGTGCAGGGATTCCCAGGGGCAGGAGAAGCAGGAGCCTTTATAAGAGAGGCGGGAGACCATCCAGCTTTCGCTTCCTTTAAGAAAGCCTGTCAGACAGGAAATGTACCAACCATTGCTTTTTGCCATCGAAACCAGCCGAAACTGACAATCACCCATCATGAGGAGAGCTATATTATCGACGGGGAGACGGTCCCCTTGCGGATGGGTCAGTATGCAGAGTATGTGTTATTGCATGGTAAAGAACAGAGCGGGGAGGATATCATCCTTTGGCTTCATAATGGGCCTGATGCATCCTTTAAGGCAGTGGAGGGTGATTATCGCCTAGGACTGCTGAGTGCAGGATTTGCCTGCTTGTCATTCCGTCATGCTTCCGTATCTAAGGAATCTGTGATTGCAAGCGGACGAGATGCGACGAAGCTTGCAGCACAGGCGATGAGCCGGATTCGTGTAATGGAAGCGGCCAAAGAGGTCGGATTAATCACAGGTGCATTAGACTACACGGTTGAATATACGGCCAGCCGTAAGGCATTCGGTTCTGAAATAGCGAAATTTCAAGGGGTATCCTTCAATGTGGCTCAAATGGCCATTCATGTAAAAGGAGCCCGTCATCTTGTTCTATATGCTGCCAAGCAGATTGATGAAGGCACTAGTGAGGCTATCTTTCATAGTACACAAGCCCTGCAGAATGCTCATCGTGCCGTCCGGTTTGTCACGGATTCAGCAGTACAGCTTTTGGGAGGGCACGGCTATGTTCAAGACCACCCTGTTGAGAAATGGATGAGGGATGGCCAGGCTCAAATCGCATGGCTTGAGCAGGAACGTGACTTAAACACTTATGCAGGAGAATGGATTCTTGATAAAGCGGAAAGGGGTGAAGCGGGTGATCTCGTACGAACTGTCTCCACATCAAGCCCAAGTTAGGGATGTTGTCCATTGGTTTGCTGAAAATGAAATTCGCCCGATTTCATTATTGGCTGATGAGCAAAAGCGGGTTCCGGATGATTGGCTTCAGAAAGTAAATCAATTAGGCATCTCACTCAGCATGTCCTCTTTTGGCGAGAAGGGTGAAGAGAACAAGAGTGAGTCAAAAGAACGGAAAAAACGAGAAAAGCAGGGAAATCGGCTTGGTGTGATTGCCTCTGAGGAATTGGGATGGGGCGATTGTGCCATTGCCCTTACCTTGCCGGGACCAGGGCTTGGAGGCCCGCCGATTCAACATAGCGGAACGAAGGAACAAAAGGAGAGATTCCTCTCGATTTTCTCAAGAGATGAAGAGCCTAAATGGGGTGCATATGCCTTAACGGAGCCAGAGGCAGGCTCTGATGTATCTGGGCTGCAGACGACTGCTGTAAAGGTAGATGGCGGCTATGTCCTTAATGGGGAGAAAATCTTTATTACTAATGGAAAAAGAGCTTCATGGGTGGTAGCTTTTGCTACTGTCGATAAGACCATGGGAAGAGCCGGTCATCGAGCCTTTGTTGTTGAGAAAGGGACACCAGGGTTCTCTTGTACCAGACTCGCAGATAAGATGGGCTTGCGTGCTTCTGAGACAGCCGAGCTAGTCTTTGAGAATTGTTTTGTTCCAGATGAAAACCTGCTTGGCGGAGAAGAAGCTTATGCGAATAAAGGGGCTCGTTCCGGTGGCTTTAGGGTAGCGATGAAGACTTTTGATAGTACAAGACCTATCATAGCGGCGATGGCAACCGGTATTGCAAGAGCTGCTTATGAATATACGCTTGATTTCATTCAGACAGAATTCCCTCGCCATGGAACGCATTACAAGATGGCTAGTCAGCTGCTTGCTGAAATGCAGCAGAAAATCCAAGTAGCACGCCTATTAACCTGGGAATCTGCCTGGAAAGGAGACCTTGGGAAGCCCAATGCGCAAGAGGCTGCCATGTGCAAGGCATTTGCCGGGAAGATTGTCCTGGAAGTAACCTCTGCCAGTCTTGAGATCATGGGTCCTTATGGACTAGAAGGGAATCTGGTAGAGAAGCTTTATCGTGATGCAAAAATCTATGACATCTTTGAGGGAACGAATCAAATCCAGCAATTAATCATTGCCCGGCATCTGTATGAGCCTTATGGCATAAGGGTCTAAGAGAATGTCTTTATAGGAGGTGATGCCTGTATTTTAAGTAGGTGTTTCCAAACAAGTAGTTTACTAGAGAAAATTCATGTGCCGATAGGCTAATAAATGAAGGAGGAAAAGAAAATGGGAAAAGCGATTGAGGATTACACGTTGTCAGAGTCATTTGCAAAGATTGAGGAGGCTTTAAATGCTAATCCAGGCCCAATTGAAGGAATTACGACAAGATATCAATTTACGATAACTGGAGCAGAGGAAGGAGTTTATCAGTTAAACCTGCAAAACGGAAAGGCAGAGGTCGCTGAAGGTGAAGAAATTCCGGCGGATTGTACATTAATTATGTCTGTCGACAATTTCCGCCAGTTCTTATTAGGTAAACTGAACGGGACTGTCGCTTTCATGTCAGGAAAGCTGAAAATTAAAGGTGATATCGGAAAAGCCATTAAACTTGAGGGAATTCTGAAGCAATATAATGTCCAGGATCATTTGTAAGTAATGCCATGTCCCAGCAGCAGAAGCACCGGGTTTGGAAGGGATAATCAGGTTGTATATCTAAGCCTGATTATCCCGTAAAAGAGGAGGTGTCCTATGAAACCTTTGAATCTGGTCGAAATGGTCTTTAGAACGGTTCAAAAATATGGCCAGAAGGATGCGCTTATGGCAAAGGACAAGGGTGTTTACAAAGCGATTACGTATGATGAACTTTGGGAGCGCGTTGCCTATACGGCTCACGCCCTAGTTCAAAGGGGAGTGGGAAAGGGAGATAAGGTAGCGATTTTAGCGGATAATAATCCGTATTGGGCAATCAGCGATTTGGCGATTATGAGTATTGGAGCGGTGAGTGTGCCAATCCATTCAACTCTTCCTAGTGATCAAGTTAGCTATATTCTTCATAATTCTGCTAGTAAGTTTATTTTCGTCGGCAATGAGAGTCAGTTTAAAAAAATTGATTCAAAGGACTTCCCGCATGAAAGCATTGTCATCTATGATTCCCCGGAAAAAACGGCTTTAAGCGATATGCCGTCAACCATGGAAGCATTCATGGCGAGCGGACAAGGATACTCTCCAGAAGAGTGGCAAAAAGGCTTTATGGAAATAAAGAGAGCGGATTTAGCGACCATCATTCACACATCAGGCACGACTGGAAAACCGAAGGGAGCCATGCTGACCCATGGCAATATCCTAGCTAATGTGGAAGGAGTCCAATTCTGGGTGCTGGAATGCCGTCCGGACGACCTGATGCTTTCTCATCTGCCGTTATCACATATATTCGAGCGCATGGCTGGGCAATTTTTCCCCCTTTATGTCGGAGCGACAATTGCTTATGCAGAAAGCATTGATACTGTACAGGATAATCTTCTTGAGGTAAGGCCGACTGTCCTCGTTAGCGTACCGCTCTTATTTGAGCGGGTGTATGCACAAGCCTTGAAGATGGTGGAATCCGGAACACCCATTCGGAAGAAAGTCTTTAAGTGGGCATTAGGGGTAGGGGAAGAGCGCTACCGCTATTATTTGTCATGCGCTACGGATGAGCTGATGCGCAAGGCTGAGCTGCCGAAGGAATTTAGGCGAAGGTGGAAAATATCAGAAAGACTCGTGTATCAAAAGGTAAAGCGAAAGCTAGGAGGGCGTATTAGAGGCTTTATCTCAGGAGGGGGAGCTTTAAACCCGGAGATTGGCCGATTTTTTTGGTCAGTTGACCTGCCTGTCCTTGAAGGATACGGTTTGACAGAAACAGCTCCAGTCATTTGTGTGAATCCCTTTTCCCGTTCGAAGGTCGGAACGGTTGGGAAGCCGCTGCCCAATCTTGATATCCGCCTCGCGGCAGACGGTGAAGTGCTAGTAAAGGGGCCGAGTGTGATGAGCGGTTATTATCGCGATCCGCAGGCAACTGCAGAGGCCTTTGAGGGGGAGTGGTTTAAGACCGGTGATATTGGCTTATTAGATGAGGATGGTTATTTACGAATCATTGACCGGAAGAAACGGATACTTGTCCTTACCACAGGAAAGAATGTAGCCCCGCAGCCGGTTGAGAATGCACTGCACCAGAGTCCATATATTGAGAATGCCGTCTTAGTCGGCCAGAACAGAAAATATGTGATTGCCCTGCTGGCACCTGATTTCATCAATATAAAGGAATGGTGCAGGCACAAAGGGATTCATGGTTCACCTCAGGAGCTTTTAGCGAATAAGCATGTCCAAGCTTTATTAACGAGAGAAGTAAAAAAATACACTAAGGGTTTTGCCCGATATGAACAGCCTAAGAAGCTCATCTTCGTCAATAAGGAATGGACCGTTGAGACAGGAGAATTGACACCCTCTTTAAAAGTGCGTTATGCAGAGGTAGAAAAGAAATTTAAGCATGTTATTGATCACATGTATACAGACACTGCCAGTGGAGAAATGGACATTGCTGCTAATGAGACAGCGGTGGGGATTTCATTATCAAAAGTGAAAGGAGAGCATTAATATGCCGTTTTCATTAGAAGGAAAGGTAGCGCTTGTAACGGGGGCATCCAGAGGGCTTGGAAGAGCGGATGCTCTTTGTTTAGCCAGGGCAGGGGCGGATATCATTGTTACGGATATTCTTCTTGAAGATGATGAACAAAACGACGCTACATCTGAAAAACTCGGCCCGGTCTCACAGATTATGGTCCAATCAAAGACGGTTTATACAAAATCAACCACACAGCAAATAAAGGATATGGGAAGAAAATCAGCTGCTTTTAAGATGGACGTGACAAATAAGGAGGAAGTAGAACGGGTAATGGGTGAGGTCATCAGCCAATTTGGCCGTATTGATATACTCGTCAACAATGCAGGAACTTTAGATCATACAGCAAGGCTTGAAGATCAAAATGATGATTATTGGAATAGGGATTTAAATGTCAATTTGACAGGTGCCTATAACTGCTGCAAGGCTGTATGGAAATATATGAAGGAACAAAAGGACGGGCGCATCATTAATATGGCATCAGTAGCAGGGACACATGGCGGATATGGGCAAGCGAGCTATGCAACCACAAAGGCAGGCATTCTGGGATTGACGAAGTCTTTAGCTCTTGAGGGTGCCAAATATCAGATTACCGTCAACGCGATTGTGCCGGGAATTATCAATACGGAAGCCTTTCAATTCACAAACCCATCAATGAGAAATCGGATGATTGAGCGAACTGCCTTTAAACGGCCTGGTGAACCGGAGGATATTGCCAATGCGATTGCCTTCCTCTCAAGCAAGGAAGCCTCCTATATTACCGGTGTTGCCCTTCCAGTGGCTGGCGGCATTGATTTATTCACGTTCTAAGAGAGGGGGAGGATAAGATGATAAGTGAAAGAGATGCCGTCATCATTGATGCTGTAAGAACACCCATTGGCCGAAAAGGGGGAACCCTCTCTAAGAATCGCCCGGATGAGATGGCAGCACATGTATTAGGGAGACTTGCGGAACGGACGAGGATAGACCCAATTGAAGTCGAGGACATCAAGATGGGATGTGTGACCCAAATAGGGGAACAAGGGATGAATATTGGAAGGATTGCTGGCCTGATAGCTGGTTTTCCTGTAGAGGTATGCGGGTCCAGCACAAACCGGATGTGCGGATCGAGTCTTGATACACTTGCTCAATCAGCTCATGCCATTATGGCGGAAATGAGTGATTGTTCAATTGCCGCAGGAGTTGAAAGCATGAATCGGGTGCCGATGGGGAGCGATGGAGGTGATTTTTCCAATCGTCTCATGAATCAGCACACCATTATACCGCAAGGATTCTCAGCAGAGCTGATTGCACAAAGATGGGGAATTTCGCGGGAGGAAATGGATCAATTCTCTTATGCAAGTCATCAGAAAGCTCTTCATGCGATAAAAGCAGGAAGGTTTGAGCATGAAATCGTGCCAATTGAGATTCCAGATGATTCTTTGGAGAAATGGTTTGAGGCTGATGAGACACCACGTGCCAATACATCCATTGAGCGGTTGGCTGACCTTAAGCCATCCTTTCTTCCGGATGGCCATGTGACAGCAGGAAACTCCAGCCAAATCAGTGACGGGGCCGCTGCGGTTTTGCTAACATCCCGCAAGAAAGCAATGGAGCTCGGATTAAGGCCGCGGGCAAAGGTAATTGCAACGGCACTTGCCGGAGTGGATCCAGAAATCATGCTGAGCGGGATTATACCGGCAACAAGGAAAGTACTGCAAAAGGCAGGCTTGAGGATGGAAGACATCGATTTATTTGAGGTAAATGAAGCCTTTGCCTCGGTCGTACTCGCTTGGTCAAAAGAGCTCGATGCAGATATGAACAAGGTAAATCCTAATGGAGGTGCGATAGCGCTCGGGCACCCGCTTGGCGCAAGCGGCGCGAGAATCGTGGCAACAATGCTTCCTGAACTAGAGCGAATAAATGGAAGATATGGACTTGCGACAATGTGTATCGGATTCGGACAGGCAATCGCTGTCATTATCGAAAGGGAGGCATAAGAATGGGAGTGAATTGCACATTAGAAGTCAGAGGAAAGGTGGCTATTTTGACGATTGATCGGCCTCCATTGAACACTCTCAGCAGAGAGACACTCTATGAGATTGATGCATATTTGGATGATTTCGAGAGCGATGATGGAATTCGCTCAATCCTTTTGACAGGAGCTGGGGAGAAATCATTCTCAGCTGGAGCTGATGTCAATGAATTTGCCGACCTGGCTGACCCGAATAAAGCAAGGGAAACCATCGGCCGGATACATGAATTGTTTAGTCGGATTGAAAGCTTTCCGAAGCCAATTATCGCCGCAGTGAATGGGCGGGCGCTAGGAGGAGGGAATGAGCTTCAAATGGCGTGCCATCTAGCAATCGCAAGCGAATTAGCGGAGTTTGGTCTTCCGGAAATCAAGCTGGGTATTATTCCTGGCTATGGCGGAACACAGCGCCTTCCACGTTTGATTGGGAGGAGGAGAGCGCTCGGTCTTATGCTAAGCGGTGAAACGATTTCAGCACAAATGGCGCTTGAATATGGGCTTGTCAATACGGTGGTGCCGGCAGAGAGTTTTCTGGAGGAAGCCGTTGCTTATGCGAAGCAATTGGCTGAAGGTCCGCCGCTGGCTATTCAAGGGATCTTGGATGCAGCTAATAGAGGGATGGAGACATCACTTGACGAGGGATTAGCGATTGAGCTGGAGCATAATTTGAGGATTACTCGCTCTGAGGATGCGATTGAAGGAATCAGTGCCTTTTTCATGAAAAGAAAGGCTCAATTTAAAGGGAAGTAAAGAGGATAGGGCAACCGGATGATTGGCAGTGACCCCTAAGAGTCAAAATGAAAAACTGACTATGGGGTGTGTAACCATTTAGGTTGCCCTTTCTTATGAGGTTAATTCTGTTTTGTAAAGCCCTCTTCCATCAGATAGGATTTGGCTTCATTGTAGGAAGGGAAGGTGCCGTCTAAATAGATGCCTGCATACACATTCCACATATCTTCCTCCACAATGACAGTGAGCGTATGCCCCTCTTCATTGCGCCAAATCTCTTCCATCACATCGCTATCATTCATAGATTCTTGCTTAGGTTCCGCAGATAGCTTATCAATGGATTTTTGGATAAGGGTGTGCAAATCTTCTTCAGAAAAATCTCGGATATTGACCATTCCTTTCTGGTCGACCTGATATCCGGAAATCCCCTCTGCATAAACAAAACCATTTCCGTTTGGATGCAGATGATAGATTACATTCTTTTTGTCTGTTTTGCTCTCAGGGTATTGGAAATTCACTCGTCCAAGGGACACCTTTTTTTCTTCAAGTTCTGGAAAGCTCTTCGCGATAGCGAGTTTTTCATCAAACGTTAACATACTTCCTCCAAATAAGTGGATTTTTCTATTCGTCCATTATATCATTAGTTCCTAAAAAACCATCATATTCAGAGTGTAAAATAATAATGGGAGGTGAAAAGGGAATGACTAATGGGCAGAATCGCAGTCAAATCAAGCCCGGGCTTGAAGTTGATATTGTCTTAAAGAAGGATCAGCGGAGTGGTGCGTTAACAAGAGGCATCGTGAAGGATATTTTGACGAATTCTCCGACTCATCCGCATGGCATTAAAGTAAGGCTGACAGACGGCCAGGTCGGTCGGGTTAAGCATATTGTGCAGTAACTGTCCATAAAAGATTAAGCGAAAGCTGCCCTAAAGCCCATATCTGGGTGTTCGGGGCAGCTTTTTGGTTTTAGCGGATATCTTTATGATGGAATGGACATTTTCCCGCTATTGGTTCACTATCATCTCCAATGAAGAATTGCTTCCATTCATTATGATTCGGATCACCGAAATGACTGATGTCCGGGTGTTTCGGTAGGTTGTCCCATGCCTCGACGCGCTCACGCACTTTTTCGCGGGACATGATTCCGCCTTTCTCCGTACCTTCAAGGCCAACGAATATCTTCCGCGGCTGAAAACCGATGACGAGGCTGTTGCCGAGGTCTCTTGTTTTCCTTTGTTTATACGCCGGACAATTTCCGAAAGCGAATATGGGCTCAGTGCCAAAATGAAAATCCCATAAGAAATGATCGGGGTCCTTAGGAGCGGTTTCAGGCCAAGGAGCGGGATCATGTTCATGTAAGTACTGAAGAATTCTCCAGAAATAATCGCGGTAATATGGAATATCCCTCGTTTCTTTTTCTGGCTCTACAAACAGAAAAAAACCGTGCCGAACTTTTGTCGGCTGCTTAAATAACTCCAGGAAGCCAGAGAGCGCTTTCGGCAAATTGGACCAGTCGTCATGCGTGATATAGGCATAACGAAGCTCGCCCTTCTTCTCAGCTTTCATCCCGAAATAGCATGGGAAGGTCGGATCAGTCACTATAGTTTGAAAGGTTTTATATTCCCTTGTTACCCAGGCAGGGAGATTATCGGGATTTTCCATATCCTCCTTTTGGAGCAATACGCTATTCATTTGGTTCGTTAAAGACATATGAAGATTCTCCTATCTATTTAGTTGGTAAATTATTCCCTTATAAAACTATTTTAAACAATTCGTGAACGTGCTTTTATTGTTTGTGTATTTTTTGAAAAAACGGTATATTTTGATTATAAGTTTATTAAATTATTTAACAAAGTTGAAAACGGTTTCGCAGGAGGCCGATTGAGGAGAATAACGATGCCATCTATCTGTCAAACAATTCAACGCTTGCTCCAATATGGGATTGAAAATAGTCTTATGGCGAAAGAAGATGAGTTTTATACAAGGAATAGACTTATGTCTGTTCTTGGCCTTCATGAATGGGAGATAAGTGAACCGCTTGAAGGAAATCCATCCATTCACGAAATAATGGATTCTATCATGGAATTCGCCGAAGAAAAAGGAATCATCTCTGATACGATGATAGAACGTGATTCTTTAAATGCGGAGCTGATGACCTGCCTATTACCAAGACCTTCAGAAGTTATCCGGACGTTCTGGGAGAATTACACGGAAAGTCCGGTTAAGGCTACTGACCAATTCTATGCATTCTCCACCCTATCCAATTACATCCGCATGGACCGCATTCAAAAAAACAGGATATGGAAGACGAGGACCCGGTATGGGGAACTGGACATTACGATTAATCTTTCTAAGCCTGAGAAGAATCCCAGGGAAATTGCAATGCTGAAGAATGCACCATCTTCCTCCTATCCGCAATGCCTGCTGTGCCCGGAAAATGAAGGCTACAAGGGGACGCTCACTCATCCTGCCAGGGGAAATCACCGTATAATCCCGCTCTCTATCAATCAAGAAGAGTGGTATTTTCAGTATTCTCCTTATGTTTACTATCCTGAGCATTGCATCGTGCTGAAGAAGGAGCATGCACCAATGAAGATTTCAAGGGAAACGTTTGATCGATTGCTGGATTTTGTCGATGAGTTTCCTCATTACTTCATTGGGTCCAATGCAGACCTGCCGATTGTCGGCGGATCAATTTTAAATCATGATCATTTCCAGGGGGGACGTTATACATTTGCGATTGAGGAGGCCCCAATCATGCAAGATTTTGTGCTTGCAGAATATCCCAACGTATCGGCAGGCATTGTTAAGTGGCCAATGTCAGTCATCCGACTTCGAGGCGCAAAAGAGGAAGTAGCTGAGGTGGCGGAGCTTATCTGGAAGTCATGGCTGACCTATAGCGATGAAAGGGCTGATATCTGCGCTTTTAGCGATCATGTCCCTCATAATACAGTCACACCGATTGCCAGAAGAAGAGATGGTTTATATGAACTCGACATCGTCCTTAGAAATAACCGAACATCTGAAAAGCATCCTGATGGCATCTTCCATCCGCATCAGGAATTGCATCATCTAAAAAAAGAGAATATCGGATTAATAGAAGTCATGGGTCTTGCCGTGCTCCCCGGACGGCTGGTAGAAGAAATATCGATGCTGTCTCTTTATCTTCTGGAGGGCACGAAAAAGGAAGAGTGGCAGACTGATATGCTCAAGCATTATGACTGGTATGAGGATATTAGGATAAGACGAGGGCAACTGACAAGAGAGACGGTGGAAGGAGTCATGCAAGATGAGATTGGAAGCCGTTTCCTGACTGTGCTTGAGCATTCGGGTGTCTTTAAGCAGACAGAGGAAGGGCAGCAGGCTTTCATCCGTTTTATTGAGAAGTTTACCAACAAATAAAAGGTGGGATAGTTGATGGAGAAACAAGCATTGCTTCAAGAGTTTCATGAGAGATTTGGACGGAGAGAAGCAGAGGCAAGAGTGTTTTTCACACCAGGCCGCGTGAACTTAATTGGTGAATATACGGACTTCAATGGAGGGCATGTCTTTCCGGCCTCCCTTTCTGTAGGGACTTGGGCAGTCGCCCGCCCACGCAAGGATGGCATCTACCATTTCCAATCCACTAATTTTGAGCTGGCGGTACAGACAGAGGCTGCTTCTATTGTCTACAAAAAAGAAGATGATTGGGCAAATTATCCGAAGGGTGTACTTTGGGAGCTTCTTAAACTCGCGGGTGATGAAGCTGCACGCTACACAGGGGCTGATATCATGTTCCATGGGAATATTCCTAACGGTGCGGGGCTTTCTTCCTCGGCATCGATTGAGGTGCTGACTGGCATGGCCTTGAGTGAATTGGCTGGCTGTCCGCTCGACAAAATTGAATTGGCGAAGCTTTCCCAAAGGGCAGAAAACAAATTCGTCGGTGTTAATTGCGGCATCATGGACCAGTTTGCCGTCGCGATGGGAAAAGCGAATCATGCGATCATGCTCAAATGTGATACGCTTGAGTATCAATATGTGCCTGTAGAGCTTGAAGGGTACACGATTGTCATCACGAACACAAATAAACGGCGAGGTCTCGCGGATTCTAAATATAATGAGCGCCGCTCTGAGTGTGAAACCGGACTGGCAATCTTGCAGCAGTCTATGCCTGATATTGAAACTTTGGGTGATGTCAGCTATGAAGATTGGCAAAAGTATAAGGATACCATCAAGGATGAAGTGGTACAAAAGCGGGTCAATCATGTTATCAGTGAGAATACCCGTGTCTTAAAAGCAACAGAAGCCCTGCAAAATAATGACGTGGCTTTATTTGGGGATTTGATGAAACAGTCCCATGAATCCTTGCGTGACTTATTTGAGGTAACCGGGACAGAATTGGATGTTTTGTTTGAAGCAGCAAGCAAGGTTGAAGGCTGTGCCGGAACGAGAATGACCGGAGCAGGCTTTGGCGGGTGCAATGTCAGCGTGGTCAAAAATAAGGCAGTTGCTCTATTTCAAGAGGAAGTTGCGAAGCATTATGAAGCGAGAACGGGACTTGTACCTGAGTTTTATCTATGTGACATTGGTGATGGAGCAAAGGAAATATAAAGTAAAAAGAAAGAAGCAGGATTGGCCGACTGGCTGTCCTACTTCTCCCTTTTAATCGGTGCTCCCGAGATTTGAGAAAAGCTTACGTAAGATAAGAGATACTGCTCCCATAACGGTTGCGTGATTCCCAAAACTGGAGATGACTATCTCTGTTTGCTTCGCCTTCTCAGTCAAGGCCCGTTCTTGAATCGTCTTCTGTACACTGTCTAGAAGGTATTTCTTTGCCTGGATTACCCCTCCGCTTAAGACGATTCTTTCAGGATTTATAATATGTATTAGGTTCGTCAAGCCAATCCCAAGGTATCTCCCTGCCTCACGCAAGGTTTCCTGTGCAAGCAAATCTCCAGCCTCCGCAGCTTCAAATACATGTTCTCCGGTAATCGTCTCATCCATGCCCTCCGCAAGCCTATCAGAGAGCATACTTCTCTCACCTTGGCTGAGCTTCATGCGCATCCTGTCTGCAATTGCAGGACCTGTAGCAAATGTCTGGAGACAGCCATGATTGCCGCAAGAACACTTCGGCCCATGCAAATCAATCGCCATATGGCCGATCTCTCCGCTGATAAAATCATGGCCGAGATATAGCTCCCCACCTATGATAAGACCGGCGCCAATTCCGCGTCCGACATTGATGTAAGCAATGTCGGAAGCAATTTCAGGATTGAACCATTGGTGGCCATGAGCAATGGCACGCACATCGTTTTCGACAACGACCATAAGGCCGAATTCTTCTTCAAGGATATCCTTAATGGGAATATGGTGAAGATTGAGATTTGGGGCGAAAATGGATTCACCCTTCGATACATCCACGATCCCGTGCATAGCCACCCCAATGCCGACTAATTTATCCGATTCTGGAGCAATGTCGGTCAAGGCACGTATGCCTTTTATTAACAAGGAGAGGAGCAAGTCCTTTGAAACGGGAGAGGGAATGGTCTGCACGAGGCAATGCTTGCTCTCCCCTATTAAATTCGTTAGAATCATATTCAATTCATGAGAGCCGATATCAACTCCAATGAGATAATGCCTTTCACTATTAAGTGTAAGCAACGTCGGCTTTCGTCCGCCGCTTGATTCACCGAGTGATTTTTCCATGATTAACTCTCTTATTAGAAGTTCCCTCGTCAGGTTGCTGATGGTAGGAGGAGTCAGTTTCGTCAATTTGGCGATATCCGCTCTTGAGATTGGCCCCTTTTCACGAATGAGATTCAAGACGATGGAGAGGTTGGTTGATTTCATTCTTTGAAAGGTTCCCGTTACGAATTCTTTACTCATGTGGCCTCCCGAGTCACGAATTGTAGATCTGGCCTTATTATATAAAGCCTATCATTATTATAAATGAATAGTGACAGAGTTCATATTTTCTCCTTTGGATTAGTCCACTTTTTGAACAAAGGGCCATTATCCCCGAATACAGGATCTTCATTAGGAAGAGGGACATGCTTAATATCTTCAAGTACCTCAGGTCTTTCCTCTGGCTTGCCATAGTTCATGTTATAGTCCATCCCATTAGGATAAGCGCCGATGACAGTAAAACCGTTCGATGATTCAAGACATTTATGTCCTGTTCCAGCCGGAAGAACAATGACATCACCTGCCATTACTTCAATCATATCACCGCTGGGCCCGCCAATCATCAGCCTGGCGTCTCCTTTGATGACTCCGAGAACCTCATGAGTATTACTATGATAGTGATGATCATTCAAAATTCCATTGGTCCAGCTATTTGACCAATTATGCTTATGAAAAGCAGCTTCCATTTTCTCGGGGGGAAGCGCATTTTTATAGATTGCTGCCGGTAAGAGAGGATTGTTCGGAATAGAACCATCATCCTGAAAGAACATAAATTGAACATCAGTCATTCTAATTCCTCCTTTTTATTGCCGTTTTCCCGATGCAGGGTCATATTAAACGATTTTAAAAAAGACCTTAACAAAAGCAGGATGGCTAAGCTTTTGTTAAGGTCCCATAATCGTGCATGATTTTATTGATAGGAGATTTATTATCCAGCAATTAATGTTTGGCCTTACGAAAACCGTCATATATGTTATACGCCGCACCAAGGAAGAAAAGAAAGATTGACCCATTGATTAACCAGCTTTCCCAGCCATAATCAAAAACATTATCCATATATCCGATAAAACCGGAATCGAAAAAGCTTGCATGGTTCAGCATGATAATCAATACGATAGTGGCGGTGACTTGTAAGAGTGTATTAAATGCGGCTAGCTTCATGGTCCATTTTGCTGTGTACAATTTTAAAAGCGAGAGGGCAATCTCCATGGCGATGATGAGGAGAATGACAGGCCAGAATAGCTGCAGCACGTCTTGGTTGAAGACAGGCGTAATAAACTCAAGCCCATTGCCCTTATTTTCATAAATGACGACGAGATGATCTGCATAAAAATAGCCTGTTGCCCATACAGCTGTCCAAAATATCCCTCCGTATATTTCAAACTTTGATATCTTTCTTTCCTTCGCGCGATCAGGAAGGTCCTTCAAATTATCAGGGGACCATTGGTGACATAGCTGCCCGTCTTTTATAGGAACCACCCTTTCTATAAAAGCAAAGCTTAATGTCGTCCAAAAGAATACATGCATGGCTACCTCGATCACTGAGCCTGCCGCACCGATTATTATGGCTGGCAAAAGACGTAAGAAAGGTTCCTCGCCTGTAAAACCGGCTGCTTGCTGGGCAAGATAAGCAATCAATGCGATTGCTGCTCCAAAAGACAAGGCTAATTTTAATAGGGTCATATAGCTCTCAAAATAGCGGGGTCCTATTAAATGCTGAGGCCAATCGCGATATTCCCTTGCGAGCGCAGCCGGGTCTCCTAACTCTGTGAGAGCATCCTTTACGTCCTGCTCTGTATAACCTTCAGGCAACATATCCTCAATTGTTGACCGCAGCTCAAGAGCGATGTCATCACGACTTTTTTCGGGAAGTCTTCTGGTGACCTCTTGAATATAAATGTCAATTAGTTTCATCTTCATTGCCTCCTTTTATTAACATGTCATGCAATTGCTTCGAATTATGAAGCCATTCCTCTTTGAGCTGCTGATACACCTCCATTCCTAATGAGCTGAGTGAATAATATTTGCGAGGCCTGCTTTCTGTTGTATCCCAATAACTCGTCACCAATTGCTGCTTCTCCAGCCGTCTCAGTAATGGATATAATGTGCTTTGTTCAATGGTAATTCCAGCCTCTTCTAATGAACGAACAAGGGAATAGCCATATTGAGGCTTCTGAAGCTGGCTAAGAACCGCAAGCGTCAGCGTTCCTCTTCTTAATTCCGTCATTAATGAGTTCAATAACGTACTCATTTGCGCACCCCCTACGACACATACTATGTGTTATACAGTATTATGATACTACATATATTAAAAATAGGAAAATATTATGAAAATAAAAAGACCCTTGCAAAAAGCTCATTCTCTGAACTTTTGCAAAGGTGTCTTAAGAAGTTCGGCTTGTTTCTCTTTTGCGATAGATGATAGTAATTCCGGCAAGTATCGCCATAATAAATAAGAAATCCACCTGTCATGCCATAGCAAAGAAATGCCCCTGCTGTAATGAGTGCATTTGTGAGTGCATAGGGGATTTGTGTCAGCCCATGGTTCATATGGTTACATCCCGCTGATGATCGCATGGGGCACAAAGGTCGTCTCCTTTTACGTATGATAAAACCAAAGGTCACGAGGCAGGCAGCTGACCCATGAGAAGAGAAAACCTTACTTACCCATTGGCGAACCAATCAATTATGCTTGTGGTGTCACTATTCCGATAGCTATTCCATATTAATAAACCAACAGAGCTTAACCATATTATGCATGACGGATAGGACTGCAATGGTTGATGTGATATTTCTCCATCATCATAGAATAAATGATAAATGTTTAATTCAATTCGTGTCAGGGTGGCAGTGAAATAAAAATCCTCCTAGATATGAGTAGATAAGATAATCCCCGCGCCAAGTGATGGATTTACGCGTCTTATCATTAGTACAAGCATAATAATGACCAGAGGTGGTATAAGAACAATAGCGTTCCAATCAAGTGGTTACCTTCTTACAAGTATCATATTATATTAATATAATATAACGTTAAAAAAGAGAATTTCATATAAATAAAACACTTAAAATTTATTTATATGCGAAAATTCGTGCAATTACTATGGTTTTTATTTAAATTTACACCTCGTGCATGCTATAATGCACATTAATATAAATGAACGATTATAAATATTCAGTTTTCTAAAGGAGGAGAGAGAAATGAGGGATGTTACCTTACTAGATATATTTGATCATCGTATTACTCAAAAGTATTTGAATCGTTCCGGCTTGGCTCATGCGATTGCTGTCGCCTATCATGCTTTTAACCTGGCGAGGGAGCAGGGGGAGGATGCTGATGCCGCAGCCAAGGCAGGTCTGCTGCATGATATGGGGCATTTTACATGGTACCGGAATGGAAAATGGGATTATGACCTCTATCGCAAGAATGATATTCATCCTATTAAAGGTGCGGAGCGTGCACATAAATTACTGATTAGACTTGGTGAAAATCCTGTTAAAGCGAAAACAATCTCGCTAGCGATTTTATTTCATACGGACTCCTTTCTGCCGACAAATGATATTGTTCGGACGCCTTTGCAGCAAATCGTGAAATGGGCCGATGAGATGGATGAAGAAGAAGGCGGCTTGCATCACTACCGAAAGATTGAATATGAAAGGGCAAGACAAAGCATCATTAAGCTGGATGAGAAGATTGATGATGCCCAATTCGAGAACAAGAAATCTGTATAAAACAAGCAAATGGGAGCCGTGAGCTCCTTTTTTATTTGGCAGTATTCAATTGAACAGGATAAAATTTCACAAATTAGTCCATTTTGACTGTATTTGAATAAGAATATAATTAAATCAGAGGTGAAGGGATATACCCAGCTAAATAGTGGTAAAGAAAAGCAAATCTAAAGACGGGAGGATGAAGCATGGCGTATAAAAGTCCGCAGGATATTGCTGCATATGCTGTTGAAGCAGGTGTGAAGAAGACAAGCTTGAATTTTAAAAGCATGATGCTATTAGGCTTTTTAGGAGGGGCTTACATATCAGCTGGATATCTGTTATCTGTTCGGGTCACAGCAAGTTTACCGGCGGAATGGGGCACATTTGGCTCGTTCATAGGTGCGGCTGTTTTCCCTTTAGGTCTTATTTTAATCTTAATTGCTGGAGGAGAGCTCCTGACGGGTAATATGATGGCTGTGCCAATGGCATGCCTGACAGGAAGGGTGCGCTGGTCGAGGCTCGCTCATAACTGGTTTTGGATAACTGTTAGTAATTTCGCTGGCGCCCTTTTTGTGGCCTACTTTTTCGGACATTTGGCGGAGCTGACAACTAGTGGAGCATTCTTGGAGAAAGTGGTTGATACAGCCGGTCATAAGCTTGAGGCAGATTTCTGGCCAGCACTGATTTCAGCTGTCGGATGCAACTGGCTAGTGGGACTCGCTGTCTGGCTTTCCTACGGGGCGGAGGACATTGGAGGCAAGATCGCTGCTATATGGTTTCCAATTATGGCCTTTGTCGCAATTGGCTTTCAGCACGTGGTCGCGAATATGTTCATCATCCCTGCCGCTATCTTTGAAGGGTATTTCTCTTGGGGAGAGTATTTCGGCAACTTCATCCCGGTGTTTCTCGGCAATGCGATTGGGGGAGCAGTCCTAGTGGCACTCGTTTATTGGCAATCCTATCAGGGTCATTTGCAATCCGTATCACAGGCGGATAAGCAAGAATCAAGGGAAATACAAGGATAAGGGAACAATGGCATTTCTTCTTCGGGAGAAATGCTTTTTTAGTGATGTAGACATTTCCGCAGATTATAGCTTTCTAATAGGCTCCGTATATGAAGTTTTTTTGGTGCGAAAAAATTTCCTGTAAGTATATGAGTTTACGAATATTCCGTCTAAAAGGTACGATATTGGTAATGATTCAATAGTATACATAGAAGGAGCCTTTAAAGGATGAATCAAAAACAATCCTCCATACCAAGCCCTTATCGGAGCTTGCGAAAGTTATTTGAAGAGAATATCCATGTAAACCATATTTCTGAGGTATTGGTCAGCTTTGAGGCAAGCGTCAGGATGGACGAGATTAAGGACTATATGGAGCGGACAGGCTTTGATGTGGTCGGGATAAAGGAAGAAGGCAAGGTAACCGGCTATTTAGAGAGAGGGAGAGGAACTGTGGTCCGATTTCATCCTGCCAATCTAGTCTCGGAATCAACCCCATTGATTCACCTTCTTTATTTATTTGAGCATATTGACCGAATATTTATCCTGGAGAGGAATGAAGTCACAAGGCTTGTTACCTTGGCTGACCTTCAAAAACCGCCAGTCAGAATGCTCTTGTTCGGGATTATTTCCTTAATGGAAATGCATCTCCTCCATGTCGTCAAGCATGTATATCGGGATGGGAGCTGGAGAGAGAAAATCAGTGCTGAACGGCTGAGAAATGCTGAACACTTATATGAGCTGAGAAAGGAACGGAATGAGGAAATTACACTTCTTGACTGCCTGCAATTAAGCGATAAGAAAACCTTGATTGTAAAGAAAAAGGAGTTGCTGGCAAATCTGGGCTTTTCATCAAGAGCCGAGGCTGAGCGCTTCTTTAATAAGCTTGAGCGGTTGCGTAATAATTTGGCTCACTCACAAGAACTCACTGGAGGAGGATCCTTTAGGGAAATCATCCAGACAGTGAGGCAATGTGAACGGGTTCTTGAGGCATGTGAGCAAATGCATTCGGATTGATCCTCTTCTGGATGAAAAGGATGTATTGACCGTTAACGCACTTTATTCAAACTTTTGAGATAAATATGGTAGGATAGTTTAGAGGGGGCTGCATGCATGAATACGATTCCTTTGATTATCGCCATTATGACCGGAATTTTTTATGGTTCCATCCAATCAATCAAACTGAGCAAGCAGGAAGAAGAAGAGTCGCCAAAACAAGCAGCGTGGTTATACATAAAGAGTATTATCCTCTGCTTAGTTGTCTACTTGGCTGTTAGCGCAGTGATGGATTTAAGTTAAATGCCTAGAAGCTGTCATTTGATAGACAGCTTTTTTATTTGGCTTTTTAGGGATAAAAAATAAACGCAGCCTTTCAAAACAGGCTGCGTTTCATTTATAAATCTATTCATCGGTTAACTTTTTCTGGGTTCAATGACAAGAACGAAGATTGTCAAGATTGTCATAACAGAGATTTCTAGGACAGCTTCAACTGGATCAAAGCCAATCTTTCCTGTTTGCTCTGCAGCATAAACATGTGTCAAATTCTGGTACAGAACAAAAAGCATGGCACATAGAAAAAGTAATTTTACTAATATAAATTTCATGAAAACCATCCTCTCTTAGGTGCATCATTAACTTGAGGGCCATATAATCGCAGCAATGCAATGCTTCGATTTCTTTTCATCATTAAAAGCTAATCAGCAAGTAATGACTGGCCTGCTGTCGGATTTTCGAAAGCTTATATAGGTATATGGAGTTCCTATCAATTAAATAGGGGGCTCTTCGTTTAGGGAAAAAGAAAAAACCCTTGGTCTGCAAGAGTTGCTCTATTATGTTATCAGAGTTAATCTCATAAATTGTAAGCTGCAGAAATCAGCTAGTACAACTTAATGAGTTTACTATTTATACATAGGTTTGTCATTAAAAAACATACCATAGAACAAATCGAAATTAAACTGGAAAATTGAACAATGGATGAGACGGATTCCTTCATTATTCTATATATGGCTCCATGTCAATAAAACAAAAGAAACTCGCAGTGTTAGTTGCGAGTTTCTTTCTGTATAGTGAGTAAAACCTAGTATCGAAAAGATGGTTCTTCTTTGTTTAATGTTACAGTAGTGCTCTTGGTGTTGAAATAAGCATCCACGAGCTCTTTCATCTCATCCATTGCTTGATTGGCACGCTTTGCTTGTTCTTTGTTTATGGATTCCATAACAAGAATCGCATCTGTCGTATCGTCGGTCAGCATTGTCCGCTGAGCCTCTCGCCAGTTTAAACACCGGCAAATAGCACCCTCCGTATCGTAATAGATGATTTCCTCAGGAAGTGCTGGTGAATCATGGTCAGCCCCTAAAGGAAGGAACGATTCCCCGCCTTGTGCTTTACCAAGATGTAAGTCACCATTGATGAGATGTAAATCCTCACCTCCGCAAGGGACGGCATATTTAAGCGAAATGCTGTTATATATGTCCACTAGGGGATTGATAGGAGAGAATGCTCTGTCCTGGCTGACTCTCTTGAGAAGGGCTTCAATCGAAGAGCGCGCCCCCTTTTTTGTCTTGAATTGGCCAAATGCTCTTCTCCATTCATCAATCACTGGATTTTGGCTGAAACTCTCATTGACCAAGTACTTTTTTGCTTCATTGGATGCTTCATGCAATAACTCTGTAAAATAATGTTGCTCATCTTCTGAACAATGGTTATCAATGTTTTTTACAATCATTACATTCAGTTGAGCATATGGGAAGACATCCCAAAATTCACGATCAACAATTATTTTCCCCATGGCATAGCAACTCCATTTCTTCAGACAAAATTAGTATAACTCTATTATATATCTATCATTGAAATGATCGTAAACACAAGTTGATGCTGTGACTATTTATACTAGCCAAGGATGAGGAAAAGGGAGAATTCTTTTTGAAGTAGAAGTCTTTCATGAACAAATTCAAGTCTTAATAAAAGAAAACCAGTATGCTCTTTTACCTTTGGGATTCTCTCTCATTGAGTTATGGAGACCATACACGACTTACGTCACTTGCACGCGACTTTGATGCTGGAGAGCGGCGTGAACCCGAAGGTTGTGGCTGAAAGGCTAGGCCATAGTCGAGTCGGTGTGACACTGGATCTCTATTCTCACGTATCCTCCGATATCCAAGAGGAAGCGGCTATCCGATTTGAAGAGGCGTTCTTCCAACAATCATCATAGCCAAAACAACTTGTGCACTAAATGTGCAATAACAACCGTTCCTCGAAAAGAAGTTTCCTCTAAAACAAGAAAAAACCCTTGATACACAAGGGTTTCCCGGTATGGAGCTAAGGGGATTCGAACCCCTGACCTCTTCGCTGCCAGCGAAGCATTCTCCCGCTGAACTATAGCCCCGAAATAATATCTTTTTTTTCTTACAAATTCTATTTTAACGAAATTAATTAGAAAGTCAACGCGAATTTAATAGTTTGATTTTTCAAAAAAATATATCGATATCAGCATAAGAAGAGTAAAAAGGCAGCAGGAAGTGATTAGCGGCTGCCTTTATAGGTTTGAGATTAAGCATTTTCGATTTCTATACTCATAATTCCTTCAATCTCTGAAACAGAATAATAAACATCGGTTATTCTGCGTTTATTATCGACCGTCGTTCGTAGCTGAACAAGGTGGTTTGCTGCCAAGTCTTTGATCCGAACGGATTTGATGGCGATATTATGATGTTCAATTAGTGAGATAATGGAGGCAATCTTTGCTTTATCGCCAATGACAAGCTTAAGATGCAGTTCTTTTTCTCGGAATTTACGCGGCCCTATGAGATTAAATAAGTATGGCAATAGTTCTACACTAATAATCAGTAGCAAAACCCCAGCGATGGCTTCCATATAGAATCCGGCGCCAACAGTAATACCTATACCGCCTGCACCCCAAATAAGCGCAGCTGTCGTGATACCGGATATCGTATCATTTCCTCTTCTTAGTATGACACCTGCTCCGATAAAGCCTATGCCGGATACAATTTGTGCGGCTAGCCGGAGAGGGTCCATCGTAACGGCGACCCCGAATTCTGAGCCTTTTGCGGTATACGCTGATTCAATAGAAACAATGGTCAATAGGCAACTAACAATAGAAATAACTAAGGAGGTCTTTAACCCAACGGGTTTTCTTTTGATCTCCCGTTCAAGACCGATGATTAGCCCGAGTGCGGCTGAAATGCATAGTTTCATCAGCATCTGAGCATCGAGTAGGATGAAATCCACTTTATCAACCGCCTTCCTATAGAATCTTTTCTCCAGAATAAAATATGTTATGATAAAGTTCCACTATTATGAATATTAGGTTTAAAATAGCATTTGAAGAAATTGAAAAGGTCGGGGCTGCGCATGAAAAACATAACCTATAAACCGTACATGGCCATTGCGATCGGAGTGGCAGCTATTTCTTTCTCGGCAATCCTTGTGCGTTATTCGAACGCTTCCTCTGGCGTCATGGCGTTTTATCGTTTGTTTTTTTCAAGCCTGCTGCTGTTGCCGATTTTTTTACGCGGGCCAATAAAGGAAGTGGGAAACTTTAGTTTTCGGGAGTGGGTTTTTTCAGCTGTTTCTGGAGTGTTCTTGGCCTTTCACTTCATTCTATGGTTTGAATCCTTAAGGTATACTTCTGTAGCCAGCTCTACTGTGCTGGTGACGATGCAACCCTTGTTCGCCTTTGTCGGTGCCTTCTTTCTATTTAAAGAAAGAGTGACGGTTGCTGTGTTAGCAAGTGTCATTTTAGCCATAAGCGGAAGTATTATCATTGGTGCAGGAGATTTTACAGCTAAAGGAGCAGCGCTATATGGGGATGTGCTCGCTTTATTATCTTGTGCACTCATCACTGCCTATTTTATGATAGGCCAGGTTTTGAGAAGAAAGGTCGGTCTTACTGCATATACCTTTACCGTTTATAGCTTGAGCGCAGCTGTGTTAGGTGTTTATGTATGGGTGAAAGGAGAGTCGTTTGGACCGTATCCGGGGGTGGAATGGGGGATTTTCCTGCTGCTCGCCGTTATTCCGACTTTATTTGGACATTCTTTATTGAATTGGGCACTTGGGTGGGTAAGTAGTACAACGATATCCATGGCAATCCTGTTTGAACCAGTAGGTGCAAGTGTGCTAGCTTATTATTTATTCCATGAGCATATAAGTTCAACTCAAGCAATTGGATCGTTGCTGATATTATTAGGGCTCTCTTTCTTTATTATTATGTCGAATAGAAGCAGGGAATCATCGATAAACCAGGAACATATATAGATAGATTTAGCGCTCTGCGAGTCAATTGGTAAAGAAGCTATGCAAAAATAGAGAGGGAAATTGAAAAAAGTTGTAAAAAAGTACTTGCGCAACTTTAGCAGTACATGATATATTAACTATCGTTCACTTCGAGTGAATGAAATGTTGAAAAAAGTCGTTGACTCTAAAGAGTTATTCTGATATATTATAAAAGTCGCTTATGCGGCATCAGGTAATTACGAAAAAGTGTTGATAAAAACTTTTTTTAAAAAGTTGTTGACACCAAAAAGTTATCCTGATATAATATAAAAGTCGCTAAAACGACAACTAAGAAAATTGTTCTTTGAAAACTAAACAAAACGAAACGCTAAGCAAGTCTTAAAATTTGAGAGAATATCTCTCGTCAATGTTTTAAATTATAGCTAGATCAAACATCTTTCGGAGAGTTTGATCCTGGCTCAGGACGAACGCTGGCGGCGTGCCTAATACATGCAAGTCGAGCGAATCAGATGGGAGC